>NZ_JBSXMU010000055.1:0-24026 GCF_054073225.1 Teichococcus aerofrigidensis | reverse complement strand
GCGTGGGCGGCGCGGCGTCCTGCCGGCGCAGGCCGCCGCCTGAACGGGATTGGGACTTGCGCTTGCGCATGGCGTGAGGGTTCCGGTGCTTCAGTGAAGGGCAGGAGTGGTCGGAGACGATCATGGACGTGCCCCCAACGGGGCAATGGCGAGACGGCCGGCCTCGGTCAGGCCGCCGCAGCGCCAGATGCTGCGGGCGGTCCTGCCGTCCCACTCGAAGTAGAAGGCGGCCTCAAGGGAACCGCGGCGGGCATGCTCCGCGAGATTACGGCGAGTCTCACGCACCAAGTCCGCTCGCGCGTCGTCGTTGAGAGGGCAGGCCCGTGCCGCATTGCTGATCCCCCATTCGGTCAGCCAGCAGGATCGCGCCGTCCGGCCGAGGCCGCATTCCTTGAGCGCGGCGTCCAATGCCTCCCGTCGCTCCACCGGCGTGGCGCCGGGCGCGGGATAATAATGGATGGCGGCGGCATCCGCGTAGCGTGACAAGCCTTTCTCCGCCAGGAGCGACAGCGTGGTGCCGGCATCCACGACATCCGCCTTCATCGCCGCGGCGAAGTCGGGGCGAATGCGCGCCATTCCAGCGGCCAGTATCAGCATGTCCCGATTGACGGCGCTCCGCGAACGCTGCTCATACACAATGCGGAGCAGGTCCATGTAGCGATCCAGCCCGCGTTGATAGGCGCCGCCGCCGGGCATCCGTGACAGGTCGGTGTGGACCTGGCCGGGCCGCCCCGCCTGTGCCGCCACGTCCCCGTTGAAGGCCCAGTTGATCTCGTTGCCGACCTCCATGGCCAGCAGACGAATCTGGCGGCGCTCCAGCTCGGACCAGAGGTCCTGAAACACCTGCTGGAAGCGTTCCGGCCTGATCGCCGACAGGGGATAGGCGCTTTCCACCCGCCCGCCCGCGCGGGGCGATATTCCAGGCGAATAGTAGGCGTCGACGTTCAATGACACTGCCAGCACGACCTGAAGGCCGCGCCGGACGGCCTGCTCGACCGCATCGAGACTCGCTGGAAAGGGAGGGTTCAAGGTCAGCCGAACAGCGCCAACCCCGGCATCGGCCATGGATGCAATGGCATCCTGACGCTGCGGAGCCGGCAGCCAGGCGAGATTGACCTGATTGACCCCGATCACCACCCCGTCGCGCCCCAGCACCTGCGATGGGCAGGCGACCCAGAGAAGCAGGGAAAGGAACAACCCTCCGATGGAGGCTGAGATACGGATCCTCATCAAGGTAGCGCCTAAGGCCCGGCGCCCACGGCATTCAGCAAAGGTCTCGAGGCGCCTCGGCGCTCCAGTCGTTCCATCATCCTGAGGACATCCGGATGGCCGTTCAGATGCGGCAATCCGCGCAGGAAGCGCACCGCGACATCGGCCCCCCGAACCGAGGCCACGATGCCGGCATGCTTCGTCGCCAGCCAGGCCGGCGCCTCGGCCGCCGCCACCGACCGTTCGCTGATGGTCATGGCAAGCTCGGGTTCACCGAGCTTCAGAAAGACCTCGGCGCTCATGAAGAGAAACTCGTGGTCGTCGGCGGGTCCGCTTTCGAAGCTCGCACGGGCCATGGCGCGATGGTGCTCAAGCGCGTCCTCCCCGACACCGCGGAGGTAGTTGAAAAGCGACTTCGGATCCTTGCGGTAGGCCAGCTGACTGCGGCGCACCAGGGCATCGGTGTCCGGCAGCCTGGCCGCGTGCAGATCATCCAGGAGGGTACCAAGGATGCCCGCCTTCTGAAGGGCCGGGCTGACCGGATGATATCCGTAAGGAACGTCGATGAGATGCCAGGCGTTTGCTCCCACCTGACCCCGAACGCGGTCCAGGATCTCGAGATGCGGGCGGTCAAGCGCATGCTGCCGATCCACGAAGATCCAGGCCGGAAGGCCGGCCTGCTCCCGGAGCGCGATCTCCTCGTCGAACTGCGCGGAGAAGAACGGCCTGTACTCATCCCAGCGCGTGTCGAAGGTGCCGAGCGGGGCCAGGATGTAGGCTTGCGGAGACAGCGCGACGATCGCGGCGGCTTCAAGCCGGCGCCCGAACATCAGGGCGCCATAGCCGCCCATGGACGAGCCATAGAGCACAGAAGGCCCGAGGCGAAGGCGGGCGATGACCTCAGCAAGCTCGGCCATCTCGGGGGTGTGCCACCAATGGTTCCACTTGGACTGGACATGAAGGGCGGGAATGCCACGCCGCGCGAAGAAGTCGCCGCCAAAGATAGGGCTGATAGGCTGCCGGGAGCGGGACGAGAAGGTAACGAAGGGCACGCCCTTCCTTGCCCCCCGGCCAATGTGTTCATTGGCCGAGATCCTGATGTCCGCTCCATCAAACTGGATGCCGCTCATATGGCCTTCGATCCCCCAATGACGCCGGCTGGAGCCGATGGCGGCCCGCCCCGGGCTCCCTACTGATACTTCCGCATGATGTTCCGAAGATGGACCACGCCACGCTGAACTTCCGGCAGGTGATCGGCCTGCCCCTCCAACGTGCTGAGCGCGAAGTGGGAGACGGAGCGATAGGCCTGCATGAGCAACTGCTTCTCGAACTCCAGCACCTTCTTCTCCTCCTCGAGCTTCTCGACCTGCCGGCGCAACGCGCCGGCCTCCCGGCTCAGGTTGCGCCGCGCGGAATCGGCGGAGGAGGCCTTCCAGAACAGTCCCTGCGACAACAGGACGAAGGGTTTCACCTCAGCCGGGGCGGACTCGAGATAGGCATTCGCCGCCCGCATCATCGCGCCGGCCCGGTCGCGCTTGCGCCATCCGGTGCCCCAGCTTGCCAGCGTCGTGCGGTACCAGAGCAGGGCTTCCGGCACCACGTCGACCTTCAGCCCCTTGGCCCAGGCCTTGGCGAAGAAGCGCCAGTCCTCCGCGTGGTTGAAGCAGCCATCGACAATGAAGCCGCCGATCTCCAGGAAACGGTCGCGCCGCGCGAAGCAGTTGAGATCGCCATAGCTGTTGTAGATCAGGCCGAGCGGCCCGAAATCGCCCATGACGATGTAGCGCTTGACCGCGTCCTCGTCCTTCTCCGGCGGAGCGTCCGTGACGAAGTGGTCATTGAA
Source organism: Teichococcus aerofrigidensis (assembly GCF_054073225.1). Lineage (NCBI taxonomy): Bacteria > Pseudomonadati > Pseudomonadota > Alphaproteobacteria > Acetobacterales > Roseomonadaceae > Roseomonas > Teichococcus aerofrigidensis. The sequence continues at coordinate 20,974 of NZ_JBSXMU010000055.1, read as the reverse complement.
GCAGGTCAGGATATCGGCGCCGCCATTCTCGGCCGCCGTGCAGAACACCTCGACCTCGTTCGGCTTGGGCACGTTGTCGTCGTCCATGAACAGGACGTACTCGCCGCAGGCGGCATAGGCGCCGGCGTTGCGGGCCGCGGGCTCATAGACGTTCTCCCCCATGCGGAGGACACGCAGGTCGTCGCGGCCCTGTGCCTCCAACGCGTCGAGATAGGCCACGGCCTCCTCGGACCGGCTGCCATTGTCGACGACGAGGATCTCGAGATTGTCGTAGCTCTGCCGCTCCAGCGCCTCCAGCGCCTGGGCCAGACCGCCCGGCCGCTCGAAGTGCAGGATATTGACCGTGACGAGGGGGCGCCGTGCCTGGCGCCGCGGCCGGGCGCGCTCCAGGGCCACTTCGGCCTCCAGCTCGCGATGCAGCCGGAGAATGGCCTCCAGATTGGCCGGGAAATCCACATTGGAACGGGCGGGACCGAAGTCCTCCGCCGCCATGGTCCGCAGGATATGCTCGGCCATGCCGGCCGGCGTCGGTGGATAGAGGACCGCGTCGCGGCTTTCCGGAGCGATCAGCTCGGCGACGCCGCCGACATCCGTCGAGATGAAGGGGATGCTGTGATAGATGCACTCCATCACCGTATAGGGCGAATTGTCATGCAGCGCGGCGAGAACCGCGATGCGCCCCTCGCCATGCAGGTAATCCACGGCCTGGAAGGTATCCAGCCCCGAGACGACCTGGACCTCGCGCTTCCACCGGGCCGTGCGGGCATCAAGCACGTCCTGCGGATACTCCTTCCCAAGCTTGCCCAGGAAGGTGATCTTCACATCCTCCGGCAGCAGCCTGTTGATACGGTCGATGGCGTCGCAGAAGATCAGCAGGCCCTTGCGCGGCTCGATGCGGCCGAAGAACACCAGCTCCTTCACAGGCCCCTTGTGCGCGGCCGGCACGTCCGGCGGCGCCCCCTGCATGCGGCTGGGCATGAGATTGGGCAGCATGATCTGCCGGGAGGGAAGCTTGAAGCCATTCTCCCGCAGCCAGCGCAGCATGTAGTGGCTGGGGCTGATGACCATGTCGGACAGCTCGATCAGGCACCGCTCCATGCGGTCCCGCACCATGTATGAGATGTCATCCACCGGTGCGGAGTTGGTCAGGCGCGACCACAGCGTGGGCGAATGGGTGGTTACGGCGATGCGGGTGTTGTGCAGACAGAGTCCCTGCGACTTCGCCAGGGCCGTGTAGTAGCCCAGGCCGATATAGTCGACGAAGTGGATCAGGTCGAAATCGGTGTCGCGGAGCTGCTCATAGACGCGGTAGCTGCGCGCGAGATTGTCCTCGTCATAGACGGTGGTCGAGCGGTGCAGGGGCGGGTTCGAGGCCGGGCGGAAGCCGATCAGCTCGACATTCGAGCGCCGGTACATCCGCTGCCAGTATTCGAGATCGTGCATCTCGAAGTAGGTCGAGGTGTAGAAGAGCGTGACCTCGTGACCGGCCGCCGCCAGCCCCTGGGCCAGCGCCGTGCAGGCGGTACCGACGCCACCATTCTTGATCGGCCCGACGATGTCCGGCGAGGCAACGCAGATCTTCATTCTCTCATACCGCCCCTTGCTCGTGGGCCATTTCGGGACAGGGTCCGGCCAGGTTGCGTGTCATGCACACCGCCTGGCTGACCCTCCAGGGACTATGGGCCAGCTCGATATCCGTGTTGTGGACACGGACGGAGACCAGCGCATCGGCGCTCACCGGCAGATGGATCGGATTGGCGTAGCGGAAGCGGAAGCCCCCGCATTCCGGGGAAAGACCGAGCGCTTCGAGATCCGGCCGTGGCTCCAGTGCCGGAACCGTCGCCTGGAAGACATCGTTGATGAAGACATCGACCAGTGCCGGGCGGCTCGGAAGATCGGGGTTGCAGACGAAGCCGCTGACCATGCTCTCGTTGCAACGCTCCACGCCGCCGGCGAAGCGGGACATGATCCGCGAGGATCCCACAACAGCTTTCGCTCCGCCCAGCTCGACCGCGACCTCGGCAATCATCCCATCGCCGATGAGCGCTCCATCATCGGCCACTATCGTGAAGTCCACGGCAGGCATGAAGTCCTCCGAGGCCGGCACGGGAAGCGCCGCGAAGCCGCCGGGCCGTCCGTCCACAAGCAGCACCAGCCTCCCACCTTGCAGGCGCGCCGGCTCGGTCCAGCGGAGATCAGGAAACTGCAGTGTACCGGCGATGTGCATGACGTCCGCGCGCCGGACGGTCCCCTTGATCAGGCCGGCATTCAATCCGCCCAATCCGGTCACGCGGCGGATTCCATGGGAATACTTCAGCAATGCCTGCGCGATCAGATCCGCATGGCGTGCGTAGTCGGCACTGTCCCCCTCGGCAAAGCCGACCTTCAGCACCCCGAAATGTCTCGTGAGACGCACGTGCATGTCCGCGGCCGTGACCGAGGGAGGGGCCGGAATATGGATCTCGCTGCCCCACTTGCCGCCGATGCGGTCGTTCAGCACCATGCGCTCGCGCTCCGGCAGCACCTTGATGTGCAGCAGGATGTCGTCGCCGTGCAGGAGGTCGATACGGGCCTGCCGGCGCGCCGCATCGGGGGTGATGACGAAATCCCAGCGCCCGGCGGGAAGGAAGTCGTCGGCGGCCAGGTCGGCGGTCTCGCCTGTCGAGTGGAGCATCATGTCCAGCCTGGTCTTCCCCTGATGGCAGACAGGTCCGCCGTAGAGCATCCGCCGGAGCGGCGAGCCGGAAAGGCCTAGGCGGTCTCACCTTCGAGTAACTAATACCGGCGCCCATACCACCACAGCAAGATATCTTTTGTGCAACGCGCAACTTATGGTTCGCATGATCCCTGGGCCGCACGCATGAAAAAGGGCGCCGCATGGCGCCCTTTTCCGTCTCCTGGACGATACAGGAACGTCAGGGCCGGCCGATCGAGGAATAGTTGAACCCAGCCTCGCGCATGGCGGCCGGTTCCCAGACATTCCGAAGATCGCAGATGACATCTCCCGCCATGGCCTTCCTGAGCTTCTCGGGGGAGAGAGCCCGGAACTCGTTCCACTCGGTGATGACGACCAGCGCATCCGCCCCCTGCACGGCGTCCATCGCGGTTTCGGTGAACTGGAGCGCGGCCGGCAGCATCTCCCGCGCATGCGCGGGCTGCGGGTCATAGACCTTCACGGTCGCCCCGGCATCGAGCAGCGCCGGAAGAATCACCAGCGAGGGCGCGTCGCGCATGTCGTCGGTCTCGGGCTTGAAGGTGACGCCCAGCACGCCGATCGTCTTGCCCTTCACCGAGCCGCCGCAGGCCGCGATGACCCGCTGCGCCATCTGCTCCTTGCGCGCATCGTTGGCGGCGATGGTCTGCTCCACGATCGTGACCGGCGCGCCAAGCTCCTGCGCGGTCCGCGCCAGGGCCAGGGTGTCCTTCGGGAAGCAGGAACCACCGTAGCCGGGGCCGGCATGCAGGAACTTGCGGCCGATCCGGCCATCGAGCCCCATGCCGCGCGCTACGTCATGCACATTGGCGCCGGCCTTCTCGCAAAGATCGGCCATCTGGTTGATGAAGGTGATCTTCACGGCGAGGAAGGCATTGGCCGCGTACTTGATCAACTCGGCCGTCTCGATCGAGGTGGCGACGACCGGCGTCTCGATCAGGTACAACGGGCGGTAGAGTCGCTTCAGCACCGCCAGCGCCCGCTCGGAATCGACGCCGACCACGACGCGATCGGGCCGCATGAAGTCACCGATGGCATTGCCTTCACGCAGGAACTCAGGGTTCGACGCCACCTCGATCTCGAGATCGGGGCGCGCCGCGCGCACGATCTCCTTCACCCGGCGCCCGGTCCCGACCGGCACGGTGGACTTCGTCACCAGCACCAGCGGCCCCTCGGCCGCCAGCGCCACCTGCTCGGCGGCGGAGAAGACGTAGGTCAGATCGGCATGGCCGTCGCCGCGCCGCGTCGGGGTACCGACGGCGAGGAAGACGGCATCGGCGCCGTGCATGGCTTCCTTGAGATCGGTGGTGAAGCTCAGCCGGCCGTCGCGGGCATTCTCCTCCACCAGGCGATCGAGCCCGGGCTCGTAGATCGGGATCCGGCCCTGCCGCAGGGCCTCGATCTTGCGGGCCTCCGTGTCCACAATGCAGACATCGACGCCGAATTCGGCGAAACAGGCGCCAGAGACGAGACCGACATAGCCGGCCCCAATCATCGCTATCTTCATTGTGTCCTCAGCTCGCCTTTCAGAAGTGCCACCGGCGCCATAGGCCGCCCGTCATTGGTGAAACGCAACCACAAAAGCCCCGGTGGACATCAACAACCAAGTCATGACATTGCCTCCATGACCGTCCTCCTTGCCTGGAGGATCGCGGGCTGTGGCAGCAGCGGTCTGGAACCGGTGCGGCATTTCTCGCGAAGGCCATTCGACCATCACGCGCATCTTCTTCCTTCTTTACTACAACACCATCGAAGCGGGAAGAACAGTTATCCGCGATGACGCATCAGCATCACGAGGATGTCCCGCCCGCATCGGAATCGCGGCACTTGTCGCCGATAAGGCGGACGTGTCGCAAAATCCTCTCGCGCGCCTCCGCGTCGCCGGCGCCATCCCGCAGCAGGGCAGGCAGGATGCCGGAGAGCGCCGTATAATTTTTTCGAAGATTTTCGTTTTCCAGGCTTAGCCTTTCCTCTTTTGCGCGCAGCGTCGCGTTCTCCTGGCGCAGCCGCTCCAGCTCCGCCCCCCGCCTCCGCGTCTCGGCGGCTTCGCTCAGCGCCTTCCAGAACAAGCCCTGGGCGAGATGCAGGAAGGGACGTAGGCTCGCCGGCGCCACGGCGAGATAGGCCTCGGCGGCCCGCATCAGCGCGCCGGGCCGGTCGCGCCGACGCCATCCCTCCTGCCCCGGCGGCGGCGCGCGGTACCAGAACAGCGCCTCCGGCACGACCTGGATGCGCAGGCCCTGCGCCCAGGCATGGGCGAAGAACCGCCAGTCCTCCGCATGGTTGAATCGCCGGTCCTGCACGAAGCCGCCGATCGCCAGGAAGCGGTCGCGCCGGACGAAGCAGTTGAGATCGCCATAGGCGTTGAAGATCAGCCCCACGGGCCCCGCATCGCCGAGCGCCAGGAAGCGCTTCGCAGCGCCACTGTCCTCCTCCGGTGGCGCCGCTCCCTGGAAGTGATCGGCGAAGCAGGTCAGCACGTCGGCGCCGCCGGCCTGGGCGGCGCGGCAGAACAGCTCGACCTCCCGCGGCTTCGGCAGGTTGTCGTCATCCATGAACAGCAGGTACTCGCCCCGCGCCGCCCGGGCGCCGATATTGCGGGCCTCCGGCTCATAGAGGTTCTCCGGCAGGCGCAGCACCCGCGCGCGCCCCTCGGCTTCCAGGGCCACGAGGCAGGCCAGCGCGACCGGGTCGCGGCTGCCATTGTCCACCACCAGCAGTTCGAGCCGCGGGTGGCTTTGCCGCGCCAGGGCCACCAGCGCCTGTTCCAGCTCGGCCGGGCGCTCATGGTGAAGGATCACGACGCTGACCAGGGGCTGGCGCGGCGGTGGCGGTGGCGGGCGCGCCGCCTCCGCCGCCAGTTCCGCCGCCAGTTCCTCGTGCAGCGCCAGCATCCGCTGCTCGGCCTGCTCCAGCCCCGGGCGCGGCAGGGCCGGGACGAAGGCGCCGGGGGCCGCCCCGAGGACGGCGACGAGGCGCTCGGCCAGCGCCGCAGGCACCGGATCGAACAGCACCTCGGCCTGGCTCTGCGGCGCCAGGAGTTCGGCGACGCCCCCGACGTCGGAAGCGATGAAGGGAATACGGTGGTGCAGGCATTCCAGCACCGTGTAGGGCGAATTGTCGGACAGCGCGGCCAGCACCGCGAGCCGCCCCGGCTGCCGCAGATGGTCCAGCGCCGCGAAGGTGTCGAGCCCGTCCAGGATCTGGAAGGGCAGGCCCCAGCGCGCCGCCCGCCGCTCCAGCACGGCACGGGGATAGTCCGGCCCCAGCTTGCCGAGCAGCGTGACGCTCGTGCCGGCGGGCAGCCGGCCCCGCAGGCGGTCCAGCGCGTCGAAGAAGACCAGCAGCCCCTTGCGGGGCTCGAGCCGGCCGAAGAAGACGATCTCGCGCAGCGGCGCGGCGCCCGCTTCCACCGGCTCCGCCAGGATGCCCGGCTCCGGCGCGCCCAGGCGGCGCGGCATCAGGTTGGGCAGGACGCGCTGGCGCTCGGGCAGGGCGAAGCCCTGGTCGCGCAACCAGCGCAGCATGTACGCGCTCGGGCTTATCACCATGTCGCAGAGCGCGATCAGCCCGCGCTCCATGCGGTCGCGCAGCAGGGGGGAGATATCGTCCAGCACGCTGTTGTTGGACAGGCGCGACCACAGCGTCGGCGAATGCGCCGTCACCACCAGCCGGGTACGCGGCAGGCAGAGGCCCTGGGCCCGCGCCAGGGCGGTGAAGTAGCCGAGCCCGATGTAGTCCACGAAATGAATGACGTCGTAGTCGCTGTGCTTCAGCGCCTCGTAGACGTGATAGGCGCGGGCCAGGTTGTCCTCGTCCTGCACGGTCGGCGCGCGGTGCAGCGGCGGGCGCGGCGCGGGATCGAGATAGAGCAGCCGGATGCCCATCCGCGCGTAATCCGCGCGCCATCGCTCGCGGTCGCCCTGCTCGAAGTAGGTCGAGGTGTAGAACAGCGTCACGGCATGGCCCGTCGCCGCCAGCGCCTGCGCCAGGGCGGTGCAGGCGGTGCCGACGCCGCCGTTGCGCACCGGCCCGATGATGTCGGGCGTGGCGATGCAGATCCTCATTCCGCCGGCTCTCCGCCCAGCGCCGCCGCCGTGACCGGCACCGGGCGGGACAGCCACCAGGGGGAATGACGGAGCGCGAAGCGGGTGTCCTGGATGCGGGCCTCGAGGCGAAGCGGCACGCCCTCGCGCGGGAAGACGCGGCGCGGCAGGCGGAACAGGAAGCCGCTCCGGCCGAAGCCCGGGCCCAGCCGCGCCAGGTCGGGCCGCGGCCGGTCGGCGCGGGCCGCGCCCTGGAAGCGGCCGTCGAGATAGACATCGACCACCACGGGCTCCTCGGGCAGGGCGGGGTTGAGCGCCCATCCGCACAGGCCGGCCTCATCCGCCATCTCGATGGCGCCGCAGTAGCGTGAGGCGACGCGAGCCCGCGCCAGGCAGCGCGGCGGCTCCTCCCCCTCCAGCAACAGCTCGAGACGCATGCCCTCCAGCACCAGGCTGCCTGCGGCGTAGCGCAGCGTCGCGGCGCCCTCGGCGGGCACGTCGCCGGCGGGCAGGGCGGCGCAGGGCAGACCGTCGGCGCGCAACGAGAGCGAGCGGCCCGGCGGCAGGTCCTGCAGCCGGAAGCGGAGATGATGGCGGTCGGCGAAGTCGATCCGCGCCGCCGGCGCGCCGGGCGATTCGGCCGGAAGCCGTTCCTGCACCCCGGGCGGCAGCCGCCAGGCGGAACCGTCGCCGAGGCGAAGCGGGCGCGGAAAGCGGGCCGGCGCGGCCTCGCCGAGGCGGATGTCGAGCGTCTCCCCCTCCCCCTCCAGCACCACCGTGAGAGCCGCCGCCGCCGCGTCCGGCGGCAGGGGCAGACGGAACTCCGGGCCCCATCCCCCCGCCGCGTCCGGCGTGTTGACGACCAGCCAGCCGGCGGAGGGGCGCGGCTTCAGGTGCAGCAGGATGGCCTCCCCCGCCATCAGGTCGATGCCGCGCTCGCCGAGGACGGCCGGCGGCAGGATGCGCAGCTCCTGGCGGTGGCGCGTCACCCCTCCTCCCGCAGCGGCTCGAGGGGCGAGGCGCTGGCCCGGCCCAGCCGCCAGGGCGAGTTCCGCAGCTCGATCCCCGTCCCCGCGACGCGGACCGTCACGGCGCGGTCCTCGCCCGGAGGGATGTCCAGCGGCTCCGGGAAGTGGAAGAGGAAACCCCGCCGTGCGAGATCGGGGTCGGCGGCGGCGAGATCGGGGCGGGGCCGGTCGGCGCGGGCCTGGCCGAGCGGGCGGCCGTCCACCAGCACCTCCAGCAACAGGGGCTGCCCGCCCGGGGCATCGAGCGGCGCCGCCCAGCCCCGCACACCGCGCCGGCCGCAATGCTCCAATGCGCCGCGCAGCCGGCGGGCGAAGCGCGCCTCGCCCAGCGCCACCTCGTCCCCCTCCGCGCCGCGGCAGAGGAAGCGCAACGCTGCGCCGCCGGCCAGCCCCTCCGGCGCCGGGATAGCGAAGCGGCGGGGCCCAGGTCCGGGGGGAAGGGCCAGCCGCGCCACCTCCTCCTCCGCCACCCGAAGATGCAGGGTGGCGGACGCCTCGCCGAACCCGCCCACCTGGCCCCGGATGCCGCCCGGCGCATGACAGGCGTCGAGGCGCAGCCAGGGGCCGCCCTCCACCCGCGGCGGGCGGAGCCGGCTGAAGCCCGCCGTGCCGCGCAACCGCCGCGCCTCGCAAAGATCACCGCGCAGCGGGCCGTGTCGCAGCCGGCAGCCGGCCGCCTCGACCTCCACGGTGGCGCCGATCGTCAGCGCCACCTCCAGCCCGTTCAGCGCTCCGGCGGGCAGCGTCAGCCCGGTCTCGGTGCCCCAGCCTCCGTCGATCCGGTCATTGACAACGAGCCGCGCGCTCGCCGGACGGAGGCTCAGATGCAGGAGGATGTCGTCGCCGTCGAGATAGTCGAGGGTCTCTGGCCCCTCCCCCAGCACCGAGATGCGGAAGAGATGACGCTCGCCCGGCCGGAGAGGATCGGAAAGGGATTCCTGCATCGCCGCAACCATACGGCGAGCCATGACACCTTTCCACCCGCCTCCTTACCTTTCCGGGTAAATCTTCATGAAGCTTACAGCATTTCCAAAGGTTGCTTGCGCTTCGGCGGCGGGAAGGCACCGTCCAGTTCCGCCAGGCCCTCAGGCGTCAGCACCACCTTCCAGACCTCGGCGTTCTCCCGCAGATGCGCCTCCCCGGCGGCCTTCGGAATGCTGATGACGCCGCCATCGCGGAGCGACCAGGCCAGCGCCACCTGGGCCGGGGTCAGACCCTGCCGAGCCGCCACCCGACCCAGCACCGGATGCCGCAGCAGGGCGCCGCCCTGGCCGACGGGCGAATAGGCCATGACCGGCATCTTCAGCCGCGCGGCATAGGGCAACAGATCGAACTCCACGCCCCGCGCGCCGAGATTGTACAGCACCTGATCGGTGGCGCAGTTGGCGAGGCCGGGACCCAGCTCCTCAAGGTCGGCCACATCGAGGTTGGAGACGCCCCAGCGGCGGATCTTGCCCTGCGCCACCAGCGCCTCCATCGCCTCGACCGTCTCGGCCAGCGGCACGCTGCCGCGCCAGTGCAGCAGGTAGAGATCGAGCGCATCGGTCCGCAGCCGCCGCAGGCTCTGCTCGCAGGCCTGGGGCAGCCGCCGGCGGGAGGCGTTCTGCGGATAGGCCTTGCTGACCAGGAACACCTCCTGCCGCCGGCCGGCGATCGCCTCCGCCACCACCTCCTCCGCCCCGCCATCGGCATACATCTCGGCGGTGTCGATCAGCGTCAGCCCGAGGTCGAGCCCGAGCCGCAGCGTCCGCGCCTCGGCCGCCCGGTCGGCGCCGCGCTCGCCCAGCTTCCAGGTGCCCTGGCCAAGCCGCGGCACCGCGGTTCCGTCCGGCATGTCGATGGTGTTCATGGTAAGCTCCTTTCGGACATCCTATCTTCGACGCCATGCGCCGCCACGCCCTCCTGCTGCCCGCCCTCCTCGGCCTCGCCGGGGCGGCGCCGGCCCCGCCGCCCGCCACCCCCGGTCCGGTGCCGGCGGTGGAACAGTTCGGCCCCTGGCTGCTGACCTGCAGCACCGATCCGATGACCGACCGCGCGCAGTGCCGCCTGACGCTCGACCGCCCCGTGGAACCGGCGCGGGAGGGACAGGGCCCGCTGGCGCTCGAGGTCGCCCCCCGCCGCGGGCGGATGGTGCCGGTGGTGACCGCGCGGGACCTGGCGCTGGACAACGCCATGCGCGGGCTCCTGGCGCTGACCGGCACGGTGCAGATGCGCTTCCCCCCGAACCCGTTCTTCGAGATGCCCTGCGGGCTGGAGGGGCGCTCGGTGGTCTGCGCCCCGCGTCCCGAGGACGCCACCCGCGCGGCGCAGGAGCTGGCGGCGGCGGACCGCGTGCTGGTGCGGGTGCTGGGCCTGGGCCGGGCCACGGCGGAGGGCACCCCGCATGAGCTATCGCTCGCGGGCACGGCGGCGGCGATCGCCGCCTTCCGGGCCCGGGTGCCCGCCGAGCAGACGGAAGAGCCTCCGCCGCCCTTCAACCTGCAGGACCTCCTGCAGCGGCTCCAGAGCTTCTTCCTCCCCCGCCCCTGATCCGGCGCTGCCGCCGGGCGCGCCGCCTAGGCTTCACGGCCCCGTGGCCGGCGCGGCGGCGGCGCGGATGGCGCCGGCGCGCGACGGGGCGCCAGGGCGAGGGCCAGCACGGCATTGCCCGTCGTCCGGTCGCGCGTGGCACCCAGGAAGGGTCGCCGGGTCAGGAAGCCCGGCAGGCGGCGGTCGCTGCGGCTCATGGTCATCGGCCCGTCTCCATGGCGATGCATGATGCTGCAACAGCCGGCGCGCGCGGCGGTTGCGCCCGCCCTCAGCCGCGCAGCCAGCGCCGCAGCCGCTCCGGGGCCTCGGCCATCGCCGGCTCCGCCCCGCAATAGGACAGGCGCAGGAAGCGGTGGCCGCGCTCACGGTCGAAGTCCACGCCCGGCGTCGCGGCGATTCCGGCCTCGGCCAGCATGCGCGCGGCGAAGGCCACGCTGTCATTGCTGAGATGGCCGATATCGGCCCAGAGATAGAAGGCGCCGTCGGCCTCGGCCAGCCGTTCCAGCCCCGCCCCGGGCAGGCCGGCCAGCAGGACATCCCGGTTGCGGCGATAGACCGCCTTGTTGGCCTCCAGCTCCTCGGCGCAGTCGAAGGCGGCCTCGGCGGCGATCTGCGCGACATGGGGCGCGCTGATGAACAGGTTCTGCGCCAGGCACTCGACGGGCCGCAGCAGATCCTCCGGCAGCACCAGCCAGCCGATGCGCCAGCCGGTCATCGAGAAGTACTTGCTGAAGGAGTTCACCACCACCGCGCTCTCGCTGACGGCGGCGGCGGTGGCCTCCTCCATGCCGTAGGAGAGCCCGTGATAGATCTCGTCCGAGACCAGGCGCACGCCATTCGCGTGGCACCAGCGGGCGATCGCCGCCAGCGCCTCCGGCGACAGCATGGTGCCGGCGGGATTGCAGGGCGAGGCGAGGATCAGCCCCTCCGGGCGTGGATCGAGCGCCTCCAGCATGGCGAGGGTGGGCTGGAACCGCGTGGTGGCGTCGCAGGGCAGCAGCTGCGGCACCATGCCGAGCGCGGTCAGGATATTGGCGTAGGGCGGGTAGAACGGCGCCGCCATGGCGACGCGGTCGCCGGGATCGAAGGCGGCGAGAAAGGCCAGCGGAAAGGCGCCGGAGGCGCCGACGGTGACGGCGATGCGCCCGGCCGGCACCACCGCCCCGTACTTGTCGGCATAGTGCCGCGCGATGCGCTCGCGCAGGGAGCGCAGGCCGAAGGCCTCCGTGTAGCCCATGGGCGCGCCGGCCCGCAGCGCGCGGATCGCCGCCTCGGCGGCGCCGCGCGGCGCGCCGGTGGAAGGCTGGCCCACCTCCATCCGCAGCACGCCGGGCGCGCCCGGCGGCAGGGCGGCGGCGCGCGCATTGGCGGCGGTGATGACATCCATCACCAGGAAGGGCGGCGCCTCCGCGCCACGTCCGGTCTTCAGCATGGCCCCACCGCGACGATCGCCCTCATGGCGTGCCCATCACCGCCAGCCCCGCGCCGCGCGGATCGGTGGCCGCCGCGCACTGCGCCGCGCTGCCGGGCAGGTAGCGGCCGCAGGCGATGGCATTGGCCCGCCCCGGCTCCGGCACGCTGGCCACGGCATCGGCCAGGGGCGTGCCGTTCAGCAGGTGGCGCGCTGCCGGCAGGGCGAGGGCGATGGGCGCCGCCGCCTGGCCCGAGGCCGCGCCGGCATAGCGGAAGGCCCGCAGGCTGGTGTTGTGCGCCAGCGCGGCGGCGAGCAGCGGCGGCTCCACCCGCCCGACATCCGGCGCCGCCGCGAGCAGGAAGCCCATCTGCGGCAGGACGCGACCGGTGCCGAAGAGGTTGTTCAGGCTGAAGGCGCAGGAGATCGCATTGCCCTCGCGGTCCAGCGTCACCAGGCTGGAGGAGGCCGGCAACTGCGGCGCGCCGAAGGCCGCGCCGGGCGCGCCCGCCAGCAGCGCCGCCGGATCGCCGCCCCGCTGGCGCCAGGCCATGGCGGTGGCGAGGCCCTGCTGCGCGGCGGCATCGACGCCGGCGCCGCCCTGCAGGGCGCGGAAGGCGGCGGCTCCCGCCAGGCCGCCATCGGCCGGGACCGGCAGGAAGGAGAGGACGTCGTTGCCGACGGTCATCTGCAGCGGCACGCCCATGGTCGGGATCGCCGGCCGCGTGTCCTCCAGGGTGAGCCCACCGCCGATGCGCGGCGAGACCTGCTCCAGCCGGCGCGCCAGGGCACCCTGATAGAGATCGCCCACCCCGGCCGTGCGCAGCGCCGCGAGCGTGCTGCCCAGGTCCGGCTGCACCAGCCGCTCGCCCTCGCGCAGCGGCTGGCCGCCGGGCCCGGCGAAGATCGCCCGCGCGCCGGGATCGGCCGAGAGCGGGCCCGCCACCGCCGCCAGGTCCTGCGCCAGGGCGCGCGAGGTGGTAGCGCCGAAGCGGGCGAGCTGCTCGGCCGGAGCCATCAGCTCCTCGAAGGGGCGCCGGGGATTTCGGGTGTGCAGGGCGAAGAGGCCGCGCGCCAGCATCGGCACCGCCGCCGGGCGGTCGCCCCGGGCCTGCGCCGGCCGAACGGCGGGGAACAGCACCGCCTCGGTCTGGTTGCGGCCCCGGTCATAGACCAGGCAGGCGCCGCCGGCACCGAGGCCGCTGCGCGAAGGGAGCGTCACCGCCATGGCGAAGCCGGCCGCCACCGCCGCATCCGCCGCGGTGCCGCCGGCCGAGAGCACATCCCGCGCGACCAGGGCGGCGCGCGGCTCATCCGCCACCGCCGCGCCGAGGAAGCCGCGCACGTGACCGGCCTCGCCCTCGGCCGGGCCGGCGGTGCCGACGAGGCCGCCCACCGTCTCCCCCAGGCCACAGCCGGACAGGGCCAGCAGGCCGAGGCCGAGAAGGCCGCTCCGGAAGGCCGGGATCCCCGCCGGGCCGGTGGAAGGACGGCTCGACCGGTTGCGCGCGCTGCTCTTCATGCTGGCCTGTTTCACTCCGGTGCTGTCGGGGCCCGCGCCACGGCGTGGGCCGGATGGGTCCGGTACGAAAATCCGGTACGAAAATCCAGTACGGGCCACGCCCGGCCAGGCCGGGTTGTCGCCCGGCCATAGACGCCTTCGGCGAGGGCGGCAACCGCCTCCGCGCGCCGGCCGATGCCGCGATCCTGACCGCCGCCGCGCGAGAGGGGGGGCAGGTAGCCGCCCGCCGGCGCGCTAGGCTGGCGCCATGTCGCGCATTCCGCCCCCCTCCGCCCGCCGCCCCCGGCGCCTCGCCGTCCCGCTGCTGCTCGCCGCCATCTCCCTGGCGGCCGCGCCCGGCCTCCCCGCCTCGCCCGCGGCGGCGCAGGCGCTGACGCCGGAGCAGCGGCGCGAGGTGGTCCAGGTGATGCGCGAGGCGCTGCGGCAGGACCCGAGCATCCTGCGCGATGCCTTCGCCGCGCTGGAGGAGGCGGCGCGGCAGCAGGCCAGCGAGGGCCGCGCCGGGGCGATCCGCGCCGAGGCCGGGGCGCTGTTCCGCGATCCCGCCGATCCGGTGAAGGGCAATCCGCGCGGCGATGTGACCCTCGTCGAGTTCTTCGATGCCCGCTGCGGCTACTGCAAGGCCCTGCACCCGACGCTGGAGGCGCTGCTGCGGGCCGATCCGGGCGTGCGCATCGTCATGAAGGACCTGCCGATCCTGGGCCCGGCCAGCGTGCTGGCCAGCCGCGCCCTGCTCGCGGCGCAGCGGCAGGACAGGTATGTCGAGTTGCAGGCCGCGCTGATGAAGCTGCGCGGCGAGCCGACCGAGGCGGCGCTGCAGGCGGAGGCGAAGAAGCTGGGCCTGGACTGGGCCCGGCTGCGGCGCGACATGGAGGACCCGGCCATCGAGCGGCGGCTCCAGGAGCATCTGCGCCTGGCCCGCGTCCTTTCCATCGAGGGCACGCCGGCGCTGGTGATCGGTGAGACGCTGGTCCCCGGCGCCGTCGATCTGCCGACGCTGCAGCGGCTGGTGGCCGAGGCCCGCAAGGGCTGAGCCCCCCGGTTGCCCATCCCGCGCCCGTCTATACACTCCGTCTGTAGTGCAGTGCGATGGGGCTGGAGAAGGCAGGCATGTCCAATGAGGCCGCGAAGCGGTGAACGGCATGGCGGGCCATGGCTTCCTGCCGCATTTCCCCGTCCTCCTGCCGGTGCCCGACCTGCGCCCATGGCAAGCCGGCAACCTGCTGCCGGGCGTGTGGAGCTTCGACTCCGGCCGGCCCGGCCCGCATGTGGCGCTCTCCTGCCTGGTGCATGGCAATGAGTTCGCCGGCGCCCTGTTGCTGGCCCGCTGGCTCTCCGAGGGGCTGCGCCCGCGACGCGGCCGGCTGACCTTCATCTTCGCCAATCTCGCCGCCTTCGCGCGCTTCAATCCGGCCGATCCGACGCTCAGCCGCTTCGTCGACGAGGACCTGAACCGGGTCTGGTGCGACCGCGTGCTGGACGGCCCGCGCGACAGCCTGGAGCTGCGCCGCGCGCGCGCGCTGCGGCCGCTGATCGCCACGGTGGACGTGCTGCTCGACCTGCACAGCATGCTCTGGCCGTCCGACCCGCTGATCATCACCGGCGCCATGGCCCGGGCGCGCGATCTCGGCGCGCGGCTCGGCGTGCCGCCGCTGGTGGTGGCCGACCAGGGGCATGGCACCGGCCGGCGCCTGATCGACCACGCGACCTTCACCGTGCCGGAGGGCCACCGCCGCGCCATCCTGGTCGAGGGCGGCCAGCACTGGGAGCCGGAGACGCTGGCCACGCTCGAGGCCTGCGCCACCGCCCTGCTGCGCGAGACCGGGCTGATCGAGGCGCCGCCGCCGGCCGCGCCGGTCCCGCGCCCGGCCCCCAGCGTGGCGGAGGTGACCCGCACCGTCATCGCCGGCACGCACGGCTTCAGCTTCGTGAGGCCCTTCCGTGGCGGCACGGTGATCCGCGCGCGCAACACCCTGCTCGCCCTGGATGGCGAAGCCGAGATCCGCACGCCGCATGACGACTGCCTGCTGGTCATGCCGAGCCCCCGCACCATGCGCGGCCATACCGCCGTGCGGCTGGCGCGCTTCCTGCGGCCGGAGGATCTGGCGCCGCCCTGACCCTGTTCACGCGGCCCTCTCACCCGTTCTTCCGGCGCGCCCCGGATTGCCGACAGTGAACACTCCGTGCGAAGCTTGCCCTGACGTCCAGGAAGCCTATCCACCGGAGGAGTTTCGCATGATCCATGGCTGCAGCATCGTCCCCCCGCCCCGCCGGGCCGGCGACTGAGACGCGGGCCATGGCCGTTCCCGTCTCGCAGATTCCCGCCGATCGGGTTCACCGGCAGATCCTGGCGGTGCTGACCGCCTGGGGCATGGCGGCGGACCTCGCCGCCACCACCGCCGAGGCCATGGTCGAGACCGACCTGATGGGCATCGATTCGCATGGCCTGTCCATGCTGATGATGTACGAGACCCTGCGCGACGAAGGGCAGCTCGACCTCGCCGCGCGGCCCCGCGTGGTGCGCCGCAACGCAGCCACCGCGCTGGTGGACGGCGCCGCCGGGCTCGGCCATCCGGTCGCCGCCCTGGGCATGGAGCTCGCCGTGGAACTGGCCCTCGGCGGCGGTGTCGGTGCCGTCGGCGTGTTCAACTCGCACCATTTCGGCGCTGCCGGATACTATGCCCGGCTGGCGGCGCGGCGCGGCGTCATCGGTCTGGTGATGACCTCGGCGCGCAGCGTGCTGGTGGTGCCGACGCGCGGCGGCGTTCCGATGCTGGGCACCAACCCCCTGGCCCTCGCCGCCCCCGCCGGCCGCGAGCCCGCCTTCGTGCTGGACATGTCGAGCAGCACCGTCGCCGGCAACAAGGTCAAGGTCTACGACCTGAACGGCAAGCCGATGCCCGAGGGCTGGGTGATCGATGGCGAGGGCCGCCCGGTGACCGACGCCGCCGAGGGCATGGCCTATCTGTTCCGCCGGGCCGAGGGCGGGCTGACCCCGCTCGGCGGCGACGAGAGCGGCGGCGGCCACAAGGGCTATGGCCTGGCGCTGATGGTGCAGATCCTGGCCGGAACGCTGACCGGCGGCGCCCTGTCCGTGCTGCGCGACCGCACGCGGAAGGCCGGGGAGCCGGATAATATCGGACATTTCTTCCTCGCCATCGACCCCGCCGCCTTCCGCCCGGCCGAGGCCTTCGAGGAGGATCTCGGCACGCTGCTGGAGACCCTGCGCGCCACCCCGCTGGCCCGGCCGGATCGCCCGGTGCTGATCCCCGGCGACCCGGAGGCGGCCTCGCGGGCCGAGCGCCTGGCCGCCGGGATTCCGGTGCCGGAAACGCTGCGGGCGCTGGTGCGCGGCATCTGCGACCGCTGTGGCGCCGACTACCTGCTGGGCTGAGGGGGCGACGCCCCCGGCCGGACAGGGAACGACCCGATGCCGCTCCGGCGGGCGCGGCGCGGGTGGACGTGGACCGCGCAAAAAGACGGCCACGCATCACGCAAGACCGGGAGACCTTCGACAATGTCCAGGATGACGCGCCGCGCCCTCACGGCCGGCCTGCTCGCGGCGCCGGCGCTGCTCCGCGCCCACGGCGTGGCGGCGCAGGCGGGCGCCCAGGGCGGCTGGCAGCCCAGCCGCCGCATCGAGCTGATCGCCGGCTTCGCGCCGGGGGGCGGCAGCGACATCATCGCCCGCACCATCGCCGAGGCCTGTGCGCCGCTCTATCCGCAGCCCCTGGTGGTGGTGAACCGCCCGGGCGCCGGCGGGGCGCTGGCCGCGGAGGCGGTGGCTCGCACCGCGCCGGACGGCCACACCCTGCTGCTGGCCGGCGGCAGCGAAAGCACTTCCATCCCCGCCCATCGCGAGGTGCCCTACGACCCCAAGACCGCCTTCCGCGCCATCATCCGCCTGACCCGCAACGGGCATTTCATCTGCGTGCGCGGCAAGGGCGGGCGGTTCTCCGACATGCGGCAGGTGATGGCGGCGGCGAAGACGGAGCCGGGGCGCATCACCCATGGCTCGGCGGGGGCCGGCACCCTCTCCCACTCGCTCTTCCTGCTGCTGGAGCGGCGCGCCGATGTCGAGTTCCTGCATGTGCCCTACACGGGCGGCGGGCCGGTGGCCCAGGCGCTGCTGGCCGGCGAGATCGACCTCGGCGTGCAGGCCTCGGACGAGCTGGGGGGCCTGGCCGCCTCGGGCGACATCGTGCCGATCGCCCTCGCCTCGGCCGAGCGCTCGCCCGCCTGGCCGCAGGTGCCGACACTGCGCGAGCTGGGCTGGGACGTGCAGGCGGACAACCAGAAGGGCTGGGTCGGCCCTGCCGGCCTCACCGACGCCATGGTCGCCTACCACCACGACCGCTTCCGCGAGGGCATGAAGGCGCCATCCTGGACCCGCTTCATGGAGCGCATCCGGGAAACCGATGGTTATGCCAGCGGCCCCGACTTCCAGCGCGCCATGGACACCCTGCTGGACGATATCCGCGGCGCGCTGCGCCGGAGCTGAGGAGAAGCGCATGACCCCGATCACCCCGCCCGCCCCGCTCGCCTTCATCGGCCTCGGCGTCATGGGCGCGGCCATGGCCACCAATCTGCGCCGCGCCGGCTTCGCCCTGACCGTCCACAACCGCAGCCGCGGCAAGGCGGCGCCGCTGGAGGAGGCCGGCGCCGCCTGGGCCGGGACCCCGGCCGAGGCCGCGCGCGGCGCCGCCTGCATCGGCCTCTGCCTGCCGGACACGCCGGATGTCGAGGCCGTGCTGTTCGGCCCCGGCGGCGTGGCCGAGGGAATCGCCCCCGGCACGCTGCTGATCGACTTCTCCTCCATCGCCGCCGCCCCCGCCGCCGGCTTCGCCGCCCGGCTGCTGGCGGAGCGGGGCGCGCATCTGCTGGACAGCCCGGTCTCGGGCGGGCCGGCGGGGGCGCGGGACGGCACGCTGACCTGCATGGTCGGCGGCGCCGCGGCCGCCGTCGCAGGCCAGGGTCTCCGCGAAGTGGCGCCGCCGCCGCCGCCGTCTTCCAGGCCGTGGGGCGGAGCGCCACGCATCTCGGCCCCGCCGGCGCCGGGCAGGTCTGCAAATCCGCCAACCAGCTCATCATCACCGCCACCATGCAGGCGGTGTTCGAGGCGCTGGCGCTCGGCCGCAAGGCGGGGCTCGACCCGGAGGCGATGCGCCAGGCGCTGCTCGGCGGCTCGGCCCGGTCGGCGGTGCTGGAAGCCCATGCCAAGCGCTACCTCGACGGCGCCCTGCAGCCCGGCTTCCGGGCCGAGCTGATGCGCAAGGACATGCGGCTGGCGCTCGGCGCGGTGCGCGATCACGGCGTCTTCGCGCCCGCCACGGCGCTCGCCGCGCAGATGATGGAGGCGCTGGTGAACAGCGGCCGCGGAGGTCTGGATTCCGCGGCGCTGGGCGCGCTGGTGGCGGAGCTGTCGAAGGCCTGAGGGCGGCGCCCTCAGCCCGGCTCCCCCTGGATCGGCGTGTAGCCCAGGCCGGCGACAAAGCGGGTGATCTCCGCCGCCGCCGCCTCCACCGCCGCCGCATCGGTGCCCTTGGCCACCAGCGCCACGCCGTTCCCCTCCGGCCGGTAATAGGGGTAGGAGCCGATATCGAGATCCGGGAAGCGGCCCTGGATCTCGCCCAGGCCCTGGGCGATGGTTCCCTCCATCATGCCATGCGCGTGCACGGCGCGGGACTGCACGGGAACCCCGCCGGCCAGCGAGGGCGCCAGCCCTTCGAACATCGCCTGCATGATGCGCGGCACGCCGGCCATGACATGGACATTGCCGATGATGAAGCCCGGCGCGATGGACACCGGATTGTCGATCAGCGCCGCGCCGCGCGGCATCGTCGCCATGCGCTGGCGGGCGGCGTTGAAATCGCCGGGCGGGTCCTGCCGGGCGTAATGCGCCGCCAGCCGCTCCCAGGCCACCGGATGCGGCTCCCACGGCACGCCGAAGGCGGCGGCGACGCATTCGGCCGTGATGTCGTCATGCGTCGGCCCGATGCCGCCGGTCGTGAAGACATAGGTGAACGCCGCCCGGACCTCGTTCACGGCGGCGACGATCGTCTCCCGCACATCGGGGATGATCCGCACCTCGCGCAGGGGGATGCCGATCTCGCCCAGCCGCGTCGCCAGGAAGCGGATATTGGCATCCTGGGTGCGGCCGGACAGGACCTCATTGCCGATGACGAGAAGACAGGCGGTGGGATTGCTCATGGCGGGCTCCGGGATTGGCGGCATCAGCATCATCCGCGCCCGCGCCGCCTCGTCCAGCCGGCCGTGGATCGCGGCGGGCCGGGGATGGCCGGGCTCCGCTCCCGAGGGTAGGCCAGATCGCGGCCGTAGTCGAAGCCCGGGCGACCGCCGTGCCGGCCCTCAGAGGAAATCCCGCAGCAGCGCGACCAGCGGCCTGTCCGCCGGCGGCATGGCGTAGTCGCCGAGCTTGTTCGGCCGGACCCAGGCCAGGGCCTGCCCTTCCCGCGCCACCAGGCTGCCCTCCCAGCGGCGGCAGAGATAGAGCGGCATCAGCAGGTGGAAGCGGCCGGCATCGTGGCTGGCGAAGGTGAAGGGCGCGAGGCAGGCGGCGGAGACATCGATGCCGAGCTCCTCCTTCAGCTCGCGGATCAGCGCCTCCTCCGGCGTCTCGCCCGGGTCGAGCTTGCCGCCGGGGAATTCCCAGAGGCCCGCCATCGGCTTGCCCTCGGGGCGGCGGGCCAGCAGCACCCGGCCATCGGCATCCACCAGGGCGCAGGCGGCGACCAGCAGCATCGGCTTGGCGCCGGGCGGCAGTTCCTCGGCCGCCAGCGGCTCCGGCACCGGAACCGGCGCGGTCAGATCCTCGCGCCCGGCCTCGAAGAGGATGACCGGCAGCACCCGGTCCAGCGCGCGCATGTAGCTCTCGGACCGCCCCTTCTCGACCAGGCCGATGCGCCGCAGCACCTTGCAGGAGCCCGCGTTCTCCTCCGTCACCTTGGCGGTGATCCGGTCGAGGTCGAGATGCGCCAGCGCCCAGCGCGCCAGCCGCCCGGCCGCCTCGGTGGCCACGCCATGGCCCCAGAAGCGCCGCCCCACCCAGTAGCCCAGCTCCGCCTCGCGGGCCTCGCCCTTGCGGGTCAGGCCGACGCAGCCGACCAGCACCTCGGTATCGCCATCCTGCCCGACGATGGCCAGGTGCCAGGCGGAACCCTCGGCGATCTGCCGGTGGGTGGAGAGGATCCACTCATCGGCCAGCTCGCGTGGATAGGGGAAGGGCAGGCGGCTGAGGTTGCGCACCGTCTCCCAGTCATTGACCAGCCGGTGCAGCGCCGCCGCATCCTCGGCGCGCAGCGGACGCAGGGTCAGCCGCTCGGTCCGCAGCGGTTCGAAGTTCACGATGTCCATCACGCAGCCAGGCAGGAAGAAGAAGCCGGGGCCGCGGCGCGAGCCACGGCCCCGGAGGGCATCAACGCTTCCACCAGCCGCGCTTCTTCGGCGCGTCCGGCGAGGCGTCCACCAGCACGGGCTGGACCGGCGGGGCGGCCTGCGGCTCGGCCGCCCCGGCCTCCGTCACGGAGGGGTCCTCCACCGGGGCAGGCTCGGCCGGCTGGAGCGGGGCGGCCGCCACCTCGGCCACCGCCGGCTCAGCAACCGGCACCTCAGCGACCGGCGTCTCCGCCGGCGCCTCGGCCTTGCGACGGCTGCGGCGCGGCTTCGGCGCGGGCGCCTCGGCCAGCTCCTGACACATATACACAT
>NZ_JBSXMU010000054.1:0-24150 GCF_054073225.1 Teichococcus aerofrigidensis | reverse complement strand
CCCCCCCCCCCCCCCGCCCGGGCCGGGGCGGCGGGGGGCGCCCCCCCGGGGGGGGGGGGCGCCCCCCTGTCTCCACCGGGGCGGCGCCTTCCGGCGCGCCGGCCTCAGCCGGCGAAGAGCCAGAGCCCGACCAGGATCACGATCACGACGCCGATGCCCCATTTGGTGGCCAGGACGAACATGTCCCAGCCCCGGGTGCGCTCGGCCAGGATGTCCTCGGCCTTCACCGGAACGAAATCGATCTGCTGCGTCGCCTCGGCCATGGGGTTTCCTCTGTCGTGCCAGCCTGAGCGCCCAGCAATAGGCAGCGGCCCGCGAGCCGGCAAGGGGAAGCTGCCGTCCGGGTGGCGCGGCCGGGCTTCCGCCCGCCGGCCGCGCTCCTGAACCCCGCTCAGGCCCAGACCCCGTCCCCCGCCGCGGCGCGGCCCTCCAGCGCACCGGCCGTCAGGAAATGCTGCAGGGGATTGATGCCGGCCGCCGCGACGTCCGGATTCGCCGCCAGGTAGCCGCGCGTGTCGAAGAGGGCGGACGGGTCGCGCCCCTCGCGCCAGCCGAACTGGATGTAGTGCGCCAGCGGCTCGATGCCGGCGGCGGCGACATCGGCGTAGCGCGCCAGATAGCCCGCCGTGTCGAACCAGCCATCCGGGTCGCGGCCCTCGTGCCAGCCATGGGCCGCGTAATGCGCCCCCGGATCGGCCCCGGCGCGCCCGACATCCGGATTGGCCAGCAGGTAGTACTCGGCATCGAAGCCGTCCCGCACCGTGGCGCCGATGGCCGGCGTGGCGGCGCGGCCCTCGGCCTGGCCATGCGCCAGCCAGTGCGCCAGCGGGTCGATGCCGGCGGCGGCGACATCGGCGTTGCGGGCGAGGTAGGTGCCGGTGTCGAAGTCCGCCCGCGCGTCCAGCCCGGCCTGCCAGCCGAGCGCGCGCCAGTGCGCCAGCGGGTCGCCGACGCCGGGATGGGCGGAGAGATAGGCGGCGGTGCTGAAGCCGGCCGAGGGGTCGCGCCCCTCCTGCCAGCCATGCGTGGCGTAGTGCGAGGCGGCGCCGATGCCGGCCCGGTAGACATCGGCGTAGTGGCGGGCATACCAGACCGGGTCCAGCAGCGCGTCGCCGTCGAGGCGGATGCTGCCGTCGGTGAAGCGCAGCTCCTCCAGCGCCAGGGCGGTGTCGGTCTCCACCGTGCCGCGCCGGCCGCCCGAGACCGCGCTGATCGCCACCGTCCAGCCGCCCGGAATGGCCGAGACGGCCGCCTCGCGCGCCCCGCCGGGCAGGAAGGCGGCATCGAAGACGCCGATGTCGAAGCCGGCGCCGCCATCCAGCAGATCGTTCCCGGCGCCGCCCTCGAGGATGTCGTCGCCCGCCTCCCCGAACAGCCTGTCGGCGCCGGCGAGGCCGAGCAGATGGTCGTCGCCGGCGCCGCCGCGCAGGGTATTGGCGGCCTGGTTGCCGGAGATCCGGTCGTTGCCGGCGCCGCCGATGGCGTTCTCGATCAGCGAGCGCGTGTCGCCCTCGTGCAGCAGCGCGTTGTAGACCGTGCCGCTGGCGCGGATGCCGTGCTCCTGGTCGAGCCAGGCCCGCTGCGCCTCGGAGGTGATGGAGGCGCCGCCCGGGGCGAGGTCCACCACCACGCCGCCGGCATAGCCGGAGAGATCGTAGGTGTCGTTGCCGCCGCCGTCCCAGACGGTCATGAAGACGCGATTCGCCCCCGGCCGGCCCTGCGCCGCGCCGTCGATCGACATCTCGCCGGTCGCGGGGTTCCAGCTGTAGCGCGTGTCGCCGTCCCGCAGGCCGTAATCGGCGCCGTAGAGCGTCTGCAGCGCGGCGATGTCGAGCATCATGTAGGTCTGCGGCAGGTCCCACGGCCCGGCGGTGAGCTGGCCGAGCGTGCCGCCGGAATGGCTGCGGTAGCTCATCACCGTGAATTCGCTGTTGTCCCAGGCGGTCTCCATCGCCTGTCCGGTGATGCCGGTGGCCTCGTGCGGATGCTTGAGGCCGAGCGCGTGGCCCAGCTCGTGCAGCAGGGATTCGTAGGCGTAATCGCCGAGCGCCGGGTGGCGGTAGTCGTAGCGGTCGCCGAACCAGACATCCCCCGCCTTGTCGCTGCTGCCCGGGGAATAGGCCCAGGCGGTGGGGGGCTGCGAGGACTGGGCGAAGCGGATCTCGGCCTGGCTGGCGGCCGCCTCGCTGACCTGCAGCAGGGTGAAGCCGGTGACCGGGAAGGCGTGCAGCAGCGCGGTCTCGCCCGAGGCGGTGCCGAGCAGCGCGGCGCGCGCCACGGCCTGCTGCGCCGAGGAGACCGGCAGGAAGCCGGTGAGCGCCTCGCTGGAGCCGCCGCCATAGGCGCCGGCGGATTGCGGGAATCCGAAGCGCACCGGGCCGCCCCAGGCGGGGCCGGAGATCAGGGCATCCACCGCCGTGTTGCCGGAGGCGGTGGCCATCCGCACCGGGGCCTCCTGGGCCTTCAGCGTGCCGGCGAGGGCCGTGGTGGCGGTGTCGTCCGCCGGCGGGGCGGCGAGGCAGGCCAGGAGGCTGCCGCATTTCTCACACATGGACCGCCGTCACTCCTGGCAGAATCTTACAATACGGGCGGGAAGCTAGGGCCGGGCACGCTCCGGTTGCAAGCTGGGCCGCGGCATGGGCGCTCCGCGGCGGCGGCCGGGCTTTTGTCTTGCCAGCCCGGCGGCCTTCCATTACCGGTGCCGCGTCGGTGTCCGAGAGGACCTAACAGGGAACCCGCCATGGCCGCGCGCCATGAAACGGGACTGCCCCCGCAACTGTAGGCGGCGAGCCGGATCCCGGCAGGCCACTGGGATGCCTCCGCAGGGAGGCCGCCCGGGAAGGCGGGATCAGGCACTGACCCGCCAGTCAGGAGACCTGCCGGCACGTGTGACCACCAGCCGGGCGGGGTTGTCCGGGCAGGGATGCCGATGAACGTGCTGCAACGCGACCTCCAGCGCGGCCCGCGCCCGCGTGCCGCCTCTCCGGAATGCCCCGCCTGGCCATCGCGCCGCCGGCGCCATCCTGACCGGAGATCTGCGTCATGAGGTTTGCGTCCCTCCAGGCCGTGGCGGCGGGCCTCGGCCTGCACCTGCTGCTGCCCCTCGCCCCCGCTTTGGCCCAGCCGGCCGCCGCGCCCGCGTCGCAGGCCACCGCCTATCCGCTGACGGTGGAGAATTGCGGCGAGCGGCTGACCTTCGCCGGCCCGCCGGACCGCGCCGTCACCATCGGACAGTCCGCCACCGAGATCCTCTACGCGCTGGGCGCGGGCGGGCGCATGGCCGGCACCGCGCTCTGGTTCAACAACGTGCTGCCCGAGTTCCGGGCGCAGAATGACAAGGTGCCGCGCCTCGACAACAACGCGCCGAGCTTCGAATCGGTGATCGCCAAGCGGCCCGGACTGGTGGCGACGCAGTTCGAGTGGATGATCGGGCCGCAGGGCGTGGTCGGCACCCGGCCGCAGTTCCACGAGCTCGGCATCCCGACCTACATCATGCCCGCCGATTGCGAGGGCAAGAACAACCTGGTCGGCGCCGACGGCACCCGCACCGCCGCCTTCTCGACCGAGAGCCTCTACAAGGGCATCGGCCAGCTCGCCGCGATCTTCGACCGGCGCGGCGCGGGCGAGGCGCTCGTCGCCGACCTCCGCGCGCGCGAGGCGCGGGCGGTGGAGCGGGCGCGGGGTCTCGGGCTGAAGGATGCCTCGGCCGCCTTCTGGTTCTCCAGCGCCGATCTCGACCTCGACCCCTACATGGCCGGGCAAAAGGGCATCCCCGGCTACATGATGCGCACCCTCGGCCTGCGGAACGTGGTGCAGTCGGACGAGGAGTGGCCGACGGTCGGCTGGGAGACCATCGCGCGGGCCAATCCCTCGGTGCTGGTCATCGCGCGCATGGACCGGCGCCGCTTCCCGGCCGATGACTACGAGAAGAAGCTGGAGTTCCTCCGCAGCGATCCGGTGACGAGCCAGATGGAGGCGGTGCGGCGCGGCCGCATCGTCATCCTCGACGCGCATGCCATGCAGGCCACCATCCGGCTGATCGGCGGGCTGGAGACGCTGACCGAGGCGATGGCGAAGCTGGAGAAGTGAGCTTCGTGGCGGCGCCGCCCGCGCTGTGGCCGCGGCTCGGCCGGGCCGCGCTGGTCAGCCTCGGCATCGCGCTGGTGCTGGCGCTGGCGCTGCTCGCCGGCATCTGCATCGGCGAGACGGCGATCCCGCCCGCGACGGTGCTGAGGACGCTGGCCAACAAGTCGTTCGGCGCCGCCTACGAGATCGACCGGATCGACCAGGGCATTGTCTGGAACTACCGGCTGACGCGCGCCATCCTCGCCGCCTGCTGCGGCGCCGGCCTCGCCGTCTCGGGCGTGGTGCTGCAGGCGCTGCTGCGCAACGCCCTGGCCGATCCCTACCTGCTCGGCATCTCCGCCGGCGCCTCGACCGGCGCGGTGCTGGTGACGGTGGTGGGCATCGGCGCCGGCGCGGTCTCGCTCTCGGCCGGGGCGCTGGCCGGGGCGCTCACTGCCTTCCTGCTGGTGGCGGTGCTGGCGCGGGCGGCCGGCGGGGGGGCGGGGCCGCGCGGCGCCGGGCAGATCGTGCTGGCCGGCATCGCCGGCTCGCAGCTGTTCAACGCGCTGACCGCCTTCCTGATCACCCGCTCGGCCAGCGCCGAGCAGGCGCGGGGCATCATGTTCTGGCTGCTCGGCAATCTCAGCGGCGTGCGCTGGGACGACACGGCGCGCGCCGTGCCGGTGGCGCTGGCCGTGACGCTGGTCTGCCTCTGGCACGCCCGCGCGCTCGATGCCTTCACCTTCGGCGCCGATTCCGCCGCCAGCCTCGGCGTGCCGGTGCGGCGCGTGCAGGCCACGCTGATCCTCTGCGCCGCCACGGCCACCGCCGTGATGGTCAGCATCGTCGGCGCCATCGGCTTCGTCGGCCTGGTGATCCCGCATGCGGCGCGCTTCCTGGTGGGCGTGCGGCACGGGCGGCTGCTGCCGGCGGCGGCGCTCATCGGAGCGGTCTTCCTGATCGCCGCCGACGTGCTCTCGCGCACCCTGGTGCCGGGGCAGGTGCTGCCGATCGGTGTCATCACCGCCCTCGTCGGCGCGCCGGTCTTCGCGCTGATCCTGATCCGCGCGCGGCCCGCCCGATGAGGCCCCCCCGGTGAGCGCGCCCGTCCTGGAGGCGGAGGACCTCGCCTGGGCCCCGCGTGGCGGCGAGATCCTGCGCGGCGTCAGTCTCGCCGTGCGCGCCGGCGAGACGCTCGGGCTGATCGGCCCGAACGGCTCGGGCAAGTCGACGCTGATGCGGCTGCTGGCGGGGGTGCTGGCGCCCTCGCGCGGGGTGGTGCGGCTCGGCGGCGAGCGGCTGGCGCGGCTCGGCCGGCGGGCCGTGGCGCAGCAGCTGGCCTTCGTCGAGCAGCAGGCCGAGACGGCCGAGCGCATCACGGTGCGCGACGCGGTCGAGCTCGGCCGCACGCCCTTCCTTTCGCTGACGCGGCCCTGGTCTGCGGCGGACGATGCCATCGTCGACGGCGCGCTGGCGGCGGTCGAGATGGAGGGCTTCGCGGCGCGCGACTGGGCGACGCTTTCGGGCGGCGAGCGGCAGCGCGTGCACATCGCCCGCGCGCTGGCCCAGCAGCCGCGCATCCTGCTGCTGGACGAGCCGACCAACCATCTCGACATCCACCACCAGCTGGCGATCCTCGGCCTGGTCGCCGCGCTGCCGGTGACGACGGTGATCGCGCTGCACGACCTCAACCAGGCGATGGGCTGCGACCGCGTCGGCGTGCTGCAGGCCGGGCGGCTGGTGGCGCTCGGCACGCCCGCCGAGGTGCTGGCGCCCGCGCTGCTGCGCGCGGTCTTCGGCGTCGCCGTCACCACCCTGACCGACCCCGAGGATGGCGGCCGCATCCTCCGCTTCCGCGACATCAGCCGAAGGATACCCCCTGCATGAAACCGCTTCCGGGACGGCGGGCGCTCGTGGCGCTGCCCCTCCTCGCCCTGTCGGGTGGCCTCGCCCCTCCGGCCCGCGCCGGAGCACCGCGCGAGGTGAAGATGCTGAACCGCAACGCCACCGGCGGCATGGTCTACGAGCCGGACTTCCTGCGCCTCGCGCCCGGGGAGCGGGTGAAGTTCCTGGCCACCCATGTGACGCACAACGCCGCGACCATCCCCGCCATGCTCCCGGAGGGCGCCACGCCCTTCAAGGGTCGCATCAACGAGGAGATCGAGGTCCGGTTCGACGTGCCGGGGCTCTACGGCATCCAGTGCATCCCGCACTACGCCATGGGGATGGTGATGCTGATCCAGGTGGGGGAGGGGGAGGTGACGCCGGCGCGGATCCCGGACGGCCTGCCGCCGCGCGTGCGCGAGCGGTTCCGGGAGATCCTGGCCCGGCTGGGTTGAGGCCGCGCCACCGGCGGCGCCCCTTTCCGGCACCTCGATTCGGCGCGAGAAGAGCTGTCGGAACAGGGGAGCGGGCGCGATGCCAGAGGCGGGGATGGAACTGCGGTGCGTCGACTGCGGGCAGGCGCATCCGCCGGCGCTGCTCTACGATTGCGCGGCCTGCGGCGGCATCCTGGAACTGCGGGGCGATGACGGGCTGCCGCCGGTCGATCTCGGCCAGGGCGAGACGCCGCTGCTGCGCGCGCCGCGGCTGGAGGCGTCGCTGCCGGGCTTCGCCGGACAGATCTGGCTGAAGGACGAGACGCGCAACCCGAGCGGCTCCTTCAAGGACCGGCTGGTCGGCGCCGCCCTGGCGCGGGCCGTGGCGCTCGGCGCGCGCGGCGTGGTCTGCGCCTCCTCGGGCAATGCCGGGGCGGCGACCGCGGCCTATGCGGCGCGGGCCGGGGTGCCGGCGGTGATCGTCGTGCCGGCGCGCACGCCGCCGGGCAAGGTGACGCAGATCGCGGCGCATGGCGCGCTGCTGCTGCTGGTCGAAGGGCACTACTCGCGCGCCTACGATCTGGCGCGCGGGCTGGAGCGGCACGGCTTCGCCAATCTGACCACCACCTTCCTCAACCCCTGGGGCGTGGCGGCGCTCGATGCGGTGGGCCATGAGATCGGCGCCCGGATCGGCGTGCCCGACCTCGTGCTGATCCCGACCGGCAGCGGGCCGCTGGTGCAGGGCGTGGCGCGCGGCCTGCCCGGCGCGCGGCTGGTCGCGGTGCAGGCCGAGGGCTGCGCCCCGATCGTTCGCGCCTTCGAGGCGGGGGTGGAGGCGGTCTCGGCCTGGGGGGAACCCCGCACCATCGCCTCCGGCATCAGCGATCCGCTGATCGGCTATGAGCGCGACGGTACCCACACGCTGCGGCTGGTGCGGGCCAGCGGCGGCCTCGCCGTCGCGGTGAGCGACGCGGCGCTGCGCCGGGCGATGCAGGACCTGGCGCGGCTGGAGGGCGTCTATGCCGAGCCGACCGGGGCCAGCCCGCTGGCCGCCCTGGCCCGGCTGCATGGCGAGGGGCGCCTGCCGGCGGCGGCACGCTGCGTGCTGCTGGTCACCGGCCACGGCTTCAAGGACGGCAAGGCCTATCAGGAGATGCCGGCGCGCACCCACCGCGTGGCCGATCCGGGGGATCTGCCGGCGGTGGCGCGGCTCTGCGAGGCGACGCTGGCCGAGGCCTGACGATCCTTGCGGCACCGCAAGGTGACGGCTGGCCGGAATCTTGCTCTCCTGTCTTCCGGCGGCGGCCGTCCGGGCCGCCGGGGGATTCGGGGATTTCCGTCATGGACAGCAAGGACGACAAGGCCATGAGCATGGAACGGCGCGGCCTCTTCGGCATCGGCGCGGCGGGGGCGGCGCTGGGCGGCGCGGCCGGTCTGCTCGCGCCGCGGGCAGCCCAGGCCCAGACCGTGGCCAGGAGCAAGCTCCACACCGTCAAGGAGCGGGGCAAGCTGATCGTCGGTACCGGCTCGACCAACCCGCCCTGGCACTTCAACGATGCCTCCGGCCAGCTCGTCGGCATGGACATCGACCTGGCCCGCCTCCTGGCCAAGAGCCTGTTCGACGACCCCACCAAGGTCGAGTTCGTGCTGCAGGGCTCGGATGCCCGCATCCCCAGCCTGGTGACCGACAAGGTCGACATCGTCGTGCAATGGATGACCATCACGCCGGGCCGCGCGCAGCAGGTGGAGTTCACCATCCCCTACTACCGCGAAGGCGTCGGGCTGCTGATGCTGGCGCGCGGCGGCAAGTACAAGAATTTCGAGGAGCTGAAGGCGGCCGGCGCCGCCGTCACCATCGGCGGCATGCAGAACGTCTTCCTGGAGGAGTGGATCCACAAGGCGCTGCCGCAGGCCAAGGTCGACGCCTTCGAGAGCCCGGACGCGGCGATGCAGGCGCTGAACGCGCGGCGCATCGATGCCTCGATGCAGGACCAGTCGGCCATGCGCTGGCTGATGCAGCAGGCGCCGGGCCGCTTCGTCGACGCCGGCTATGGCTGGATGCCGAATTCCTACGCCTCCGCCGTGAAGCCGGGCGACCCGATCTGGTTGAACTGGGTCAACACCGTCTATCGCGAGGCGATGACGGGCGTCGACTTCGACTATTTCGCCGCCAGCTACAAGAAGTGGTTCGGCATCGACCTCGCGGTGCCCAAGGTGGGCTTCCCGAACGAGTTCGCCTGATGCCGGGGCGGCCGGGCCAGCCTGGTCCGGCCGCGCGGCGACGCCCCGCCGGCCGTTTCTCCGAGGACCCATGATCGACTATCATTTCGACTGGTCCGTCATCGCGCGGAACTGGGATTCACTGCTCGGCGCGCTGCTGCTCGGGCTGGAGCTGGCGGTGATCTCGCTGGCCATCGGCTGCGTCATCGGCCTGGCTGCCGCCTATGCGCGGCTCTCCGGGCGGCGCTGGCTGGCCGCGCCGGTCTGGGCCTATGTCGAGTTCATCCGCTGCACGCCGCTGCTGCTGCTGATCTTCTTCATCTACTTCGGCCTGCCAGAGTTCGACATCACCTTCCTCGACAAGACGCAGAGCTTCGTGCTGACGCTCTCGCTCTATGCCGGCGCCTACATGTCCGAGGTGTTCCGCGCCGGACTGGCCTCGATCCCGAAGCAGTATGTCGAGGCGGCCAAGGCGATCGGCATGCGGCCGTGGCAGCGGCAGCGCTATGTCGTGCTGCCGGTGATGTTCCGCATCACCCTGCCCTCCATCAGCAACAACCTGATCTCGCTGTTCAAGGACACCTCGCTCGCCGCCGCCATCGCGGTGCCGGAGCTGACCTTCGTCGCCCGCCGCATCAATGCCGACACGTTCCGGGTCATGGAGGTCTGGCTGACGGTGAGCGCCATGTACCTCGTCGCCACCTATCTCATCGCCACCCTGCTGCGGCTGCTCGAGCGCCGCTACGCCACGATCCGCTGAGGGAGGGGGACATGATGGATCTCTCGATGCAGCCCGGAACATTCCTCTTCGAGGCCTGGCAGGCGCGCTGGTCGCTGCTGAACGGGCTTGGCGTGACGATGCTGAGCTCGCTCTGGAGCATCGTCATCGCCACCGTCTGCGGCACGCTGATGGGCGTGGCGCTGGCCTATGGCTGGTGGTGGCTGCGGCTGCCGGCGCGGCTCTATGTCGATGTCATGCGCGGCATTCCGGTGCTGGTGCTGATCCTCTTCACCTACTACGGGCTGGCGCTGTTCGGCGTCGATGTCTCGGCCTTCTGGGCCGGCATCATCGCGCTCTCGGCCTTCGCCACCGCGCATGTGGCCGAGAACCTGCGCGGCGCCGTGCAGTCCGTGCCGGCCGGGCAGATGGAGGCGGCCAAGGCCATCGGCCTGACCTTCCCGAAGCGGCTCTGGTACGTCATTCTGCCGCAGGCCTTCCGGCGCATGCTGCCGCCCTGGGTGAACACCGGCCTCGAGATCGTCAAGGGCACGACGCTGCTCTCCGTGATCGGCGTGGTCGAGCTGCTGCTGGCCTCGCAGCAGATCATGGCGCGCAACTACATGATCATCGACTTCTACCTCCTGGCCACGGTGATGTACCTCATCATCAACTTCGCCCTCGCGCAGCTTGGCGGGCTGCTGGAGCGGCGCTTCTCCTACCTGCGGTATTGAAGCCATGCCTGCGCCACGGATGGATGCCGGCGAGATCGGAGCCCAAGGGATGACGGATACGCCGCTGCTGCGCGCGCGAGGCGTTCGCAAGAGCTTCGGTCAGGTCGAGGTGCTGAAGGGGATCGACCTGACGGTGCGGCAGGGACAGGTGGTCGCGCTGATCGGCGCCTCCGGCTCGGGCAAGACCACCTTCCTGCGCTGCGTCAACCTCCTGGAGGAGCATGACGGCGGCGAGATCCTGCTCGACGGCGAGCCGGTCGGCTATCGCGGCGAGGGAACGGCGCGGCGGCGGCTGAGCGAGGCCCGGGTCTCGGCGCAGCGCGCGCGCATCGGCATGGTCTTCCAGCAGTTCAACCTCTTCCCGCACCTGACGGCGGAGGAGAACGTGATGCTCGGCCTGACCAAGGTGCTGGGCAAGGACCGCGCCGAGGCGCGCGAGACCGCCGGGCACTGGCTGAACCGCGTCGGGCTGGCCGAGCGCCGCGGGCACTATCCCTACCAGCTCTCCGGCGGGCAGCAGCAGCGCGTCGCCATCGCCCGCGCGGTGGCGATGCAGCCGCGCCTGCTGCTCTTCGACGAGGTGACCAGCGCGCTCGATCCCGAGCTGGTGGCCGAGGTGCTGGGGGTGATGCAGTCGCTGGCCGAGAGCGGCATGACCATGCTGCTGGTCAGCCACGAGATGCTCTTCGTGCGCGACGTGGCGCACCACGTCGTCTTCATGGACCAGGGCAAGGTGGCCCAGGCGGGGCCGCCGCGCGAGGTCTTCGGCCGGCCCGAGAGCGAGCGGCTGAAGAACTTTCTCGGGCGGATGCACGGCATCTTCGGCCATTTCGAGGAGTGAGCGCGCGGTGCTGCCACCGCGCGCCCGGGCGGTCCGGCGTCAGCCGGCGCCCTCGCCCAGATAGGCGGTGGCGTCGATCTCCACCAGCGCGTCCGGCGAGCCCAGCCCCTGCACGATGCAGGAGACGCGGTGCGGCGGGTCCTCCGCGAAGTTCGCGAAATAGACCTCGTTCATCGGCTCCCACCAGGCGCGGTCGGTGACATAGACGGTGCACTTCACGACATCGGCCAGCGTGCCGCCGGCCTCCTCG
Organism: Teichococcus aerofrigidensis; assembly: GCF_054073225.1. Classification (NCBI taxonomy): domain Bacteria; kingdom Pseudomonadati; phylum Pseudomonadota; class Alphaproteobacteria; order Acetobacterales; family Roseomonadaceae; genus Roseomonas; species Teichococcus aerofrigidensis. Next base: position 13,004 of record NZ_JBSXMU010000054.1, on the reverse strand, counting down.
ATCAGGGCGCGGATATTGTCGATCGCCTGCTGTGTCTGCGCCCGGGCGTCGCCCAGGGCGTAGCGCCCCTGCCGGTCGTTGCCCATGCAGCAGACGAACAGGAAGCCGCCGGCCAGGGTGGCCTGGGCGAAGGGCAGGCGGCTGCGGCCGACGCGGTCGGAGGCGAGGATCTTCTTCGGCATGCTTGACCTTCTCCCAGAAGTGGCGGGGCCCCCCCCGGGGCCCCCCCCCGGGGGGGCCCGCGACCGGTGGCGCTACTTCGCCGCGCTGACGCCCATCACGGTGGTGTACTCATCGGCCCGGGCCTCGTAGGTCAGGCCGCCGCGCAGGGCCCAGATGTTTTTCTGCATGTGCAGCATGACCAGCCCGACATCCTCCATGCCGACCCGCATCGCCTGCTGGAAGATCTGCTCGCGCTTCGCGTCGTCGGCGGTGCGGAGCCCTTCCTCCACCAGCGCGTCGAGCTGCTTGTTGCTGTAGCCGCTGAAGTTGGTGGTGCCGAAGCCCTTCTCGGGAATCCGCGTGGTCAGCACGCCGCGCAGCGCCGTCGAGGGCTCGCCCGAGGTGGCCCAGCCGATCAGCATGGCCGACATGTCGTTCCGCGCCTGGCGCTGCGCCAGGACGGAGAAGGGCACGGCATCGACCGTCGTGCGGACGCCGATCCGCTGCCACATCTGGCCGATCGCCTGGATGATCTGCGCGTCGTTCACGTAGCGGTTGTTGGGGCCGAGCAGTGAGATGTTGAAGCCGTCCGGATAGCCCGCCTCGGTCAGCAGCGCCTTGGCGCGATTCGGGTCATAGGCCGGCGGCGGCAGGTCCGGCACATAGCCGTTGGCGCCGGGTGGCATCATCTGCCCGGTGGGCAGCGCCGCGCCCTGCATCACGCGGTCGACGATGCCCTGGCGGTTGATCGCCATGGTCAGGGCCTGGCGCACGCGCAGGTCGCGCAGCGGGTTGGTGGCGAGCTTCCTGCCGCTGGAATCGGTGATGTAGGGCGAGCTGTCATGCGCCACATCGAGCTTCAGGTAGATGGCGCGCAGCGAAGGCGTCTCGGAGAAGGAGATGCCCTGGGTCGAGCGCAGGCGCGGAATGTCGGCCGGCGGCACCACGTCGATCATCTGCACGTCGCCCGAGAGCAGCGCCGCGACGCGCACGCCGTCGTTCGAGATGAAGCGGTAGGTCGCCTGCTTCCAGTCCGGCTTCTCGTCCCAGTACTCCTCGTTCCGCGTCATCACCACCCGGTCGTCCGGCGTGAAGGAGGAGAGGCGGTAGGCGCCGGTGCCGATGAGGGCCTTGCCGTTGTTGAAGTCGGCCGTCGCGACATTCTCGCCGACCTTGTGCGAGATGATGAAGATGTTGTTCATGTCGTAGGGCATCAGCGGATAGACGCCGTTGGTCTTGAACCGGATGGTGTGCGGATCGGGCACCTCGGTGCCGATGACGGCGCGGGTGTAGATGCTGAAGGAGCCCGGGCTGTTCACCACGTTCGGCACGCGCTTCAGCGTCGTGATCACGTCCTCCGCCGTGAACTCGCTGCCGTCGCTGAACTTCACGCCCTTGCGCAGCTTGAATTCCCAGGTGGTGTCATCGACCATCCGCCAGGATTCCGCGAGGCCGGGTTTCAGCTGCGCCTGCGCGGTCCGGCTGACCAGCTTGTCGAAGAAGTGCTCGGCCATCATGTTGTTGGGCGAGAGCGTGTGATAGTGCGGATCGAGCGAGGTCGGCGGCGCGGCGACGGCCAGGCTCAGGCTCTGCGCCGCGACGGCGGCCGGAAGGGCGGCGGGCAGCAGGCCGCCGATCGCCGCGGCGACCGGGGCGGCGAAGCGGGCGCGGCGGCGCGCATGGGGGGCGTTGGGTTTCAAGTCGGTGCCTCCGAGACGGGATGATGAAGCCGGCAGTCCCTGCATGGCTGCCTTGTGCCGGCAGCGCATCCCGCGATCCATGCCTGCCCGCGGGGCGCCGGTCAACGGCCGTGAGCGGAAGGCTTGCCTGGCGGCCGGCGTTCGGCGCTAGAATCGGAACATGACCGATATCAACACCTTCGAGGGACGGCCCGAGAAGCAGGCGAAGTGGGACACGCGCTACATCGGCCTCGCGCACCACATCGCCCAGTGGTCGAAGGATCCGCGCGCCAAGGTGGGCGCGGTGCTGGTCAACCAGGGGCAGGCGCGCATCGTCGCCACCGGCTTCAACGGCTTCCCCTCCAATGTCGAGGACAGTGCCGCGCGGCTGGAGCACAAGGCGACCAAGCTGCGGATGATCCTGCATGCCGAGCAGAACGCGCTGCTGAATGCCGGGCACGGCGCGCGCGGCTGCGATGCCTACGTGGTGGGCAAGCCGGTCTGCAACGTCTGCGCCACGCTGCTGATCCAGTCCGGCGTGCGGCGGGTGATCGCGGCGGCGCCGCGGCGCGGCACGGCGAGCCACTGGGACGAGGTGGGGCTGCTGGCCATCGAGATGATGCGGGAGGCCGGGGTGGCGTTCAGCCCGATCTCCGGCGAGCAGCTCGACGCGCTGGGGCTGAACCGCGACGAGGCCCGGCGGGCCGAGGATCCCTTCGCCGCGCACCAGGCGGCGTTCGACTTCGGGCATGGGGAGGGTGGCGGGACATCAGATTAGTGTCCGGCCCGAACCTCGCGGGCGGAACGCCCGCGCCGCCGCGCGGAAATCCGCCGGCCGAGGCAACGCCTGGCCCACCTTCGTGCGTTGTCGGCCAGCGGGGGCTGGGCCGGCGGCCCCCGACCGTGTGAGGCCGGCCAGCCAGGGAGGTTCCGCCACTCGTGTCCCCGACCCGCCATCTCTCGATCGTCTATTTCTTTACGGGCAACATCCAGGGCGGCCTCGGCCCCTTCCTCGCCACCTGGCTGGCGCAGACCAAGGCCTGGACGCCGGAGCGGATCGGCTGGATCAACACCCTGGTCGGGCTGGCCGCCCTGCTGCTGAACGGCCCGGCCGGGGCGCTGGTGGACCGGCTGAAGCTGCCGCGCCTGCTCCTCGGCCTGGCCTGCGCGGCCATCTTCGGCGGCACGGCGCTGCTGTTCCTGGCCGATGGCGTGCCGGGGGTAGTCGCCGCGCACGGCACGGCGACGCTGGGCGGCATCCTGGTGCTGCCGGCGGCGACGGCGCTGACCCTCGGCATCGTCGGCCGGAAGGCCTTCCCGCGGCAGCACGGCCGCAACGAGGCCTTCAACCATGCCGGAATCCTGGCCTCGGCGCTGATGATCGCCGGCGGCTCCGTGCTGATCGGGCCGGATGCGGCCCTGTTCGTCATGGCCGGCATGGCGGTGGGCGCCATCCTGGCCACCGTGACCACCCCGGGCGACGCCTGGGATGCGGGGCGCGCCCAGGGGGAAGATGAGGGCAAGGAGGATGGCAAGGCGGGCGGGGCGGGGCGGGGCGGCTCCGGCGGGGGCGCCGGCCGGGAGGAGGTCAGCCCGCTGCGGGCCGTGCTGACCGACCGGCGCCTGCTGATGCTGGCACTGGTGCTGGCGCTGTTCTCGCTGGGCAATGGCGTCATGCTGTCGCTGATCGGCCAGCGCGTGGCGGCGGAGGGCGGCAGCGCCACCGCCTGGACCGCCGGCTATGTGGTGGCGGCGCAGCTGACCATGATCCCGGTCGCGCTCTGGGGCGGGCGGCTGGCCGAGCGCGGCGGCGGCAAGCCGCTGCTGGTCGTGGCCTGCGCGGCGTTGCTCGCCCGCGCCCTGCTCTCCGCCTGGATCGCCGATCCGTTCTGGCTGGTCCCGGTCCAGGTGCTGGATGGGCTCGGTTCCGGCCTGATCGGCGTCGCGGTGCCCGTGGTGGTGGCCAATGCCAGCGCGGGAACGGGGCGGACGCAGACGGCGCTGGGCACGGTCTATGCGATGCAGGGCGTGGGCGGGCAGCTCTCCCATGCCTTCGGCGGCACCCTGGCCGGCTGGTTCGGCTGGAGCGGCGCCTTCCTGGCCCTGGCGGCGCCGGTGGGCGCGGCGCTGGCGCTGGCGCTGCTGCTGCCGGGCGGAGCGGCGGTGGAGACGGAGGCGGAGGCGGAGGCGGAGGCCTGAACGGCGCGCCCCTCCCGGTGCCGCCCCTGCCGCGCTATACCCGGGCCGCGCAGGAGATCCCCCCCCGGCCGGAGTTGTCGCGATCGTGCAGAACCTTGAGACGCCCCCTGGAACCCCGGCCGAGGCCCCGGCGGCCGGCCACAACCAGCCGCCCGCCAGCGAGACCGCGGCCGAGGCGCATCGCCGGCGCACCTTCGCCATCATCGCCCACCCGGACGCCGGCAAGACGACGCTGACGGAGCAGTTGCTGCTGCTGGGCGGCGCCATCCAGATCGCCGGCGCCGTGCGCGCCAAGGGCGAGCGGCGGCGGACGCGCTCTGACTGGATGAAGATCGAGCAGGATCGCGGCATCTCGGTCGCGACCAGCGTCATGACCTTCGAGTATGGCGGGCAGATCTTCAACCTGCTCGACACGCCGGGCCACGAGGACTTCTCCGAGGACACCTACCGCACCCTCTCGGCCGTCGACGCCGCGGTGATGGTGATCGACGCCGCCAAGGGCATCGAGGCGCAGACCCGCAAGCTGTTCGAGGTCTGCCGCCTGCGCGACATCCCGATCGTCACCTTCATCAACAAGATGGACCGCGAGGCGCGCGAGCCGCTCGAACTGCTGGACGAGATCGAGAAGACGCTCGCGCTCGACGTGACGCCGGCCACCTGGCCGATCGGCTCCGGCCAGCAGTTCGCCGGGGTCTACGACCGGCACGACAACAGCCTGCGGCTGATCGCCGAGGGCGGCGAGCGGGAGGAGAAGCTGGAGGGCCCCGAGGATGCGCGGATCGACGGGCTGCTGCGCCACGGCCAGGGCGACGTGCTGCGCGAGGGGATGGAGCTGGCCTCGGTCTATCCCGAATTCGATCTGGCGAGCTTCCGCGAGGGGCATCTGACGCCGGTCTATTTCGGCTCGGCGCTGCGTGGCTTCGGGGTGCGGCATCTGCTGGACGGGCTGGCGCAGTTCGCGCCGCCCCCCTCCGCGCGGCGGGCCGATGCGCGGGTGGTGGAGCCGGAGGAGGAGAAGCTCACCGGCTTCGTCTTCAAGATCCAGGCCAACACCGACCTCAACCACCGCGACCGCGTGGCCTTCCTGCGCATCTGCTCCGGCCGGCTGCGGAAGGGCGCGCGGCTGCGGCAGGTGCGCACCGGCAAGAGCATACCGGTCAACGCGCCGCTGTTCTTCTTCGCCAAGGAGCGGCAGGTGGCCGAGGAGGCCTGGCCGGGCGATGTCGTGGGCATCGCCAACCACGGCACGCTCCGCATCGGCGACACGCTGACCGATGGCGAGGCGCTGAACTTCCGCGGCGTGCCGAGCTTCGCGCCCGAGATCCTGCGCCGGGTGCGGCTCGACGACCCGATGCTGGCCAAGAAGCTGCGCAAGGCGCTGGACCAGCTGGCCGATGAGGGCGTGGTGCAGGTGTTCCGCCCGCTCGACGGCAGCCCGCCCGTGGTCGGCGTGGTCGGCCAGCTGCAGCTCGACGTGCTGGCCAGCCGCATGACCGCCGAATACGGCGTGACCATCACCTTCGAGCCCACCTCCTGGTCCACCATGCGCTGGGTGGCACCGAAGGCGGAGGAGGAGCGCGCGGCGCTGGAGCGCTTCCTGCGCGGCGCGCCGAGCCAGATGGCCGAGGACCATGACGGCGAGCCGGTGGCCTTCTTCACCTCCGACTGGGGCCGCCGCCGGGCCGAGGAGGAATGGCCCGGGCTGCGCTTCCTGTCGCTCCGCGAGCAGCATGGGGTGGCGGAGGGCGAGGCGGCCAGCTAACCCGGAGGCGGCCGGAGCCCGAGGGAGCGCAGCATGGAAGCCGTCACCACCGTCCTGGTCCTGCTGCTCGCGGTGGTGACGAGCGGCTTCCTGGTTCGGCTCTCGCCCGTCCCCCTGCCGCTGCCGATCCTGCAGATCGGCCTGGGCGCGCTGCTGGCCGCCTGGCTCGGCCTCGGCATCACGCTCGATCCCGAGCTGTTCTTCCTGCTCTTCCTGCCGCCGCTGCTCTTCCTCGATGGCTGGCGCATCCCCAAGCGCGGCCTGTTCCGCGACGCCGCCGCCATCGTCGAGCTGGCGCTCGGCCTGGTGCTCTTCACCGTGCTCGGCATCGGCCTGTTCATCCACTGGATGATCCCGGCCATGCCGCTGGCCGTGGCCTTCGCCCTCGCCGCCGTGCTCTCGCCGACCGACCCGATCGCCGTCTCGGCGGTGGCGGCGCGGGTGCCCATCCCGCACCGGCTGATGCACATCCTGGAAGGCGAGTCGCTGCTGAACGACGCCTCCGGCCTGGTCTGCCTGCGCTTCGCCATCGCCGCCGCGATGACCGGCGCCTTCTCGCTCTCCGAGGCGGCGCTGACCTTCGCCCAGCTCGCCCTGGGCGGCATCGCCCTCGGTGTCGCCGTCACCTGGGGCGTGATGCGGGCGCAGCGCGCCCTGGTGCGGCGCATCGGCGAGGACCCCGGCGCGCAGGTGCTGATCAGCCTGCTGATCCCCTTCGGCGCCTATCTGGCGGCCGAGCATGTGCATGTCTCCGGCATCCTGGCCGCCGTCTCGGCCGGCATCACCATGAGCTACACGGAGAATTCCGGGCGCGCCCTGGCGGCGACCCGCATCCGCCGCACGGCGGTCTGGGACACCGTGCAGTTCGCCACCAATGGCGTGATCTTCGTCCTGCTGGGCGAGCAGCTTCCCGCCATCCTGATGGGCGCGGCCGAGACGGTGCGGCAGACCGGGCACCACGACGCCTGGTGGCTGCCGGTCTATGTCCTGGCCATCGCCGTCGCGCTCGGCCTGCTGCGGCTCGGCTGGGTCTGGGCCTCGCTGCAGTTCACCCTCTACCGCGCCCGCCGCGCCGGCCAGGCGCGGCCGCGCGTCGGCTGGCGCGTGCTGGTCGCCACCTCGCTGGCCGGCGTGCGCGGCGCCATCACGCTGGCCGGCGTGCTGACCCTGCCGCTGGCGCTGCCGGACGGCACGCCCTTTCCGGCGCGCGACCTCGCCATCTTCCTCGCCATGGGGGTGATCCTGGTGTCGCTGGTGGGGGCCAGCCTGCTGCTGCCGCCGGTGCTGCAGGGCCTCTCGCTGCCGCCCGAGGACGCGCACGACGCCGAGCTGGACCGCGCCCGGCGGTTCGCCACCGACGCCGCCATGCGCGCCATCGAGCGGGCGCAGCACCGGCTGGCCGAGGGAAGGGCGGAGGCCGATCTCTATGCCGAGGCGGCGGCGCGCAGCATGGAGCCCTATCGCCTCGGCGCGGTCGGGACGCAGGAGGACGAGGCGGCCGCCGCGCGGGGCCGGCGCATCCTGGCGATCGAGCGGGAGCTGCGCCTGGCCGGGCTGCGCGCCGAGCGCGACGAGCTCTACCGCCTGCGCCGCCAGCGCAGCATCAGCGACGAGACGCTGCAGGAGCTGGTGCACGAGATCGACCTCGGCGAGGCGAGCCTGGCGCGGTAGGCCACGCCCGGGAGCAGGGGTGCCTCCCGCGGGGCGCGCCTCCCATCCGCGCCGCCGCCGCCCCACATGCGGGGCCGCAGCATGGAGCACCCCCGCGTGAAGACGATCGGCTTTCTCTCCTTCGGACACTGGACGCCCTCACCCCAGTCGCAGACCCGTTCGGCGGCCGACGCGCTGCTGCAATCCATCGATCTGGCCGTCGCCGCCGAGGCGCTGGGCGTGGACGGGGCCTATTTCCGCGTCCATCACTTCGCCCGCCAGCTCGCCTCGCCCTTCCCGCTGCTCGCCGCCGTGGGCGCGCGGACGAAGCGCATCGAGATCGGCACGGCGGTCATCGACATGCGCTACGAGAACCCGCTCTACATGGCCGAGGATGCCGGGGCGGCCGACCTGATCGCGGGCGGGCGGCTGCAGCTCGGCCTCAGCCGGGGCTCGCCGGAGCAGGTGATCGATGGCTGGCGCTACTTCGGCTACCGCCCGGCCGAGGGCGAGAGCGAGGCCGACATGGCCCGCCGCCACACCGAGGTGCTGCTCGACGTGCTGCGCGGCGAGGGCTTCGCCCGGCCGAACCCGCAGCCGATGTTCCCCAACCCGCCCGGCCTGCTGCGGCCGGAGCCGCATTCCGAGGGGCTGCGCGAGCGCATCTGGTGGGGGTCCGGTTCGGACGCCACGGCGGTCTGGGCGGCGAAGCTGGGGATGAACCTGCAGAGCTCGACGCTGAAGGACGACGAGACCGGCGAGGCCTTCCACATCCAGCAGGCCCGGCAGATCCGCGCCTATCGTGCCGCCTGGGCCGAGGCCGGCCATGCGCGCACGCCCCGCGTCTCGGTCAGCCGCAGCATCTTCGCCCTGATGGACGACCGGGACCGCGCCTATTTCGGCCGCGGCAAGGAACAGGACCGGATCGGCCTCATCGACGAGAAGACGCGGGCGATCTTCGGCCGCGGCTATGCCGCCGAGCCGGAGGCGCTGGTCGAGGCGCTGCGGCAGGACGAAGCCATCGCCGAGGCCGACACCCTGCTGCTGACCGTGCCCAACCAGCTCGGCGTCGATTACTGCGTGCATGCCATCGAGGCCGTGCTGACGCATGTCGCGCCGGCGCTCGGCTGGCGCTGACACAGGCCTAGAGAGGATAGGTATTCCGGGACGCGGCGGAGTGGAGAGGAAGGAAGGCGCGTCCGGCCCCAATTCCGCCACAATGAACGTCCAGTAAAAGAGCCTGGTGCGTGTGTCTGGAATTCAGGCCTGTGCCCGGGATTTCATGCCGGAATCGGCACGAATTCCGGCGGGCGGCCCGGTTCCGCGGGTGAATGGCCTCTCCTGTCCTGATCTCCTGGATTTTTTGACCGCACTGAGCAGGAAGGACCCGCCATTCGATGCGAGCCGCGCAGACGCCCCCGGCCCGGAGCCCGTACTTCGCGGATTTCGATCACACGCTGCTGGCCGGCAACAGCACGGAGCTGTTCATCGCCGCCTGCAAGCCCTCCTTTCTGGCGGCGCTGGTGGAGCTGCTGGTGCGCCGCTGCATCCCCTGGCGCTGGACCGGATTGCCCCAATGGTTCCGGCTGCGGGACTATGCCTGCTGCCTCTGCCTTATCCTGCTGATGCCGTGGAACCTGCTGATCTGGCGGCGCGTCGCGCCCGGGCTCTTCGCGCGGCTGGAGAGCCGGATGGTGGCGGAGCGGTTGCGGCGGGCCGGGGCCGGACGGGTGGTCATCGTCTCCTTCGGGATGGCCTTCGTCATCCGGGCGATGCTGCGCGGCAGCGCCTGGCAGGACTGTCGGCTGATCGCCACCCCGCTGCTGCCGGCCCTCGGGCGCTTCCGGGCCGGCAAGCTGCATCTGGTCGAGGGGCATTTCAGCGCCGCCGAGATCGCCCATGCCGACTTCATCACCGATTCCCGCGATGATGCCGACCTGCTGCAGGCGGCGGGGCGGGGCGAGCTGATCGCCCCGCAGGGACCGGCCATCTCGGCGCGGGAGCGGCTCTACCTGCCCCTGCGCTATACCGCCGCCGCCAAGTACACACGCTCCTATGTGCTGGACCAGATCCTGCTGGTCGACATCCTGCTGGTGGCGCTCAGCATCAGCGTGACACCGGGCGAGCTGCTGGCCGCGCTGGGCTTCGTGCCCTTCCTGACGATCTCGCTGATGGGCGTCTACGAGATCGGCTACTACGAGAACGACATGGTGGCGGCGCGGCGGGAGGCGGCGCCGACGCTGAAGCCGGCCGCGGCGCGCTACCGCGACTTCCCCATCGAGCCCGATGCCTGGCTCTGGTCCCTGGCGACGGGCGCGCTGGGGCTGGCCGGGGCGCATTGGGCCGGGATGCTGGGCAGCATCGGCCTGGCCGGGGGCGCGCTGGGCTGGGTCGCCATGCTGCTGGTGCTGCGGGCGGTCTTCTACGTCTACAACCGCCGGCCGCCGGGCTCGCGCATCCTGCTCTACCCGGTGCTGAACGCGATCAAGTTCGGGCCGATCTTCTTCCTGATGGAGCCCACGAAGTTCGGCGTGGTCCTGGCCTTCAGCCAGGTGGCGATGATGTGGGTCATCTACATCACCTATCGCTACGGCGGCTCGCACAACGAGATCCGCAAGGACAGTCTGCGCTTCATGCTGTTCGGCATCGGCGCCGCGCGGCGGGCCCGCCGCGCGCCCTTCGCCAGCCTGGGCGGGTTGTTCCAGCTCGGCGCCATCCTCGCCTGGCTGACGCTGCGCCTCTGCAAGGCGCCGGCCCTGGCGCTGCTGCGCGGGCGCCGGCGGCAGGCCGCGGGGCCGCTGGCTGCACAGTCGCGGGCCTGAGCGGGAGGGTCCCTCTCCCCTCCCGCCCGGCAGCCGGATGCCGCGCTCAGACGCTGGCCAGCAGGCCGGCGAAGAGCCGCGCGCGGGGCACCAGGCTGTCGATCAGCAGATGCTCCTGCAGGGTGTGGATGCCGCCGCCCCGCACGCCGAGCCCGTCCAGGGTGGGCACGCCCATGGCGCCGGTGAAGTTGCCGTCCGAGCCGCCGCCGGCGCTCTCATGGCCGATCTCGAAGCCGAGCTGCGAGGCCAGGCGTTGCGCCGTGCGGTAGAGGCCCATGGTGCCGCCATCCGGCTCCCAGACCGGGCGGGTGACGCCGCGCCGGACCTCGAGCGTCACGTCGCCGGCACCGGATTGCAGGGCCAGCATCCGCCCCACCGCATGGTCCAGATCCTCCTGCCGCTTGGCCATGGAGAGCGCCTCGGCGTCGCAATGGGTGGCGACGCAATTGACCCATCGCCCGCCCTGCAGGACGCCCACCGAGAAGGTGGCGGCCTCGGTGGTCATCGCCTCGATCGCCAGGATCTGCCGGCACATCTCGCGGATGGCGCTGCGCCCGTCCGAGAGTGCGGCGCCGGCATGGCTCGGCCGGCCCGTGGTGCGCAGGTTGAAGCGGGCGATGGCGTAGCGGCCGGTCACCACGCCGCCATCCGGCCGCGCCGGCTCGGGCACCAGCACCACCTCGTGCCGCGCCGCCTCGGCCTCGATCACGTCGCGGGTCGAGGGGCTGCCCACCTCCTCGTCGCTGGTGAGCAGGAAGCTGACGGGGCGGCGGGTGCAGATGCCGGCCTGCTGCATCGCCGCCATGGCCTGCAGGGCGAGGAAGGTGCCGCCCTTCATGTCGCAGATGCCGGGGCCGTAGGCGCGCTCGCCCTCGACCCGCCAGGGCAGGGCGCCGAGCGTGCCGACCGGGTGCACGGTATCGAGATGCGCCAGCACCAGGATGCCGCCCTCCATCTCGCCATCGGGATGCGGGAAGCGGGCACGGACGCAGTCGCCATAGCCCATGCGGCCGGGAATGCGCTCGATCCGCGCGCCGAGGATGGCGAGGTCCCGCGCCGCCAGCGACATCATGCGGTTGACCGCCTCGGCGTCGAAGGTCGGGCTCTCGCACTCGACCCAGGGGCGCAGCCCGGCGAGCAGCGCCTCGGCCTCGAAGGGCAGGGCCAGGGCGCGCTGGGCCTCCGCCTGGTCCTGGGGCAGCCTCTCCGCCTTCTGCATTCGCATCTCTCCCTTCTGGCACGTCCGGCCTGGCATGCCCGGCCCGTCCGGTTCCGGCCCATCCCCCGCGTCTGGGCGCATCCGGCGGCGCAGCCTGCGGCCATGGCGGCGGCAGGACAAGAGGGAGATCTGTCAAGAGGTGACGGGGAGGGGGGGCAGCCTGCTAAACCTCCTCCCCGATGAGCGAATACACTCCCCCGCGGCGCATCGCGCCGCAGACCGGCGACAACCTCTGGACCGGCACGGCCCTCACCCCGGCCGACTGGATGCTGCCGCTCGGCGGCGAGGTGACCGCCGAGATCGCCAGCGCCGGCGAGACCGCGACGCCGCTGCCGCGGCTCGACCCGTTGCTGGGCCAGGTGGCCGAGCGGCTGGCGCATGGCCTCGGCTTCTGCCTGCTGCGCGGCATGAAGCTGCCGGAGGCGCCGGCGGAGCGGCTGTCGCAGATCGGCCGCCGGCTGGGCCGGCCGCTGCCGCAGGGGCCGGCGGAGGCGCCGGACCCCGCGCCCGGCGGCAAGTACCACACGGAGCCCTGCGACGCCCTGCTGCTGCTCTGCCGCGAGGGTGTCGAGGTGGCGCTGTTCTCCGCCGCCGCGCTGCACAACGAAGTGCTGAAGACCGACCGCCCGGCGCTGGAGGTGCTCTACGGCGCCCTGCCGACCGGGCCGGAGACGGGCCTGCCGGTCTTCGCCGTGACCAGCGGCGTCTTCGCCGCGCGCTGCGAGCGGATGAGCAGCGATCCGGCGCTCTGCGGCCCGGCCTGGTCGGCGCTGGAGCGGGCGGCGCAGGCGCCCGGCATGGCGCTGCGCCTGATGCTGCATCCGGGGGACCTGCTCTGCGTGAACCCCTTCCTGGTCTGGGCGACGCGGCGGCCCCAGCTCGAGGCGCTGGCGGTGATGACGGAGAATTCGCGCCTCTCCGAGGGCGCTTTCGCGGCACTGCGCGGGGAGGCGGGGTGATGCGCATCCTGGTGGCCAATGCCAACACGACGGAGGCCATCACCGCGCTCTGCGCCGACGCGGCGCGGGCCGCCGCGGCGCCGGGGACGGAGATCCTGGCCGCCACGCCGCGCTTCGGCGTCGCGGTGATCTCGACCCGGGCCGAGAACGCCATCGCCGGCCATGCCCTGCTGGAACTGCTGGCCGAGCATGCCGGACAGATCGACGCCGCCATCCTCGCGGTCAGCCACGACACGGCGCTGGAGGCGGCGCGGCAGCTGATGCCCTGCCCGGTGGTGGGCATGACCGAGGCCGCCTGCCTGACCGCCTGCCTGCTCGGCGCCCGCTTCGGCCTGGTGACGCTGGGCGGCACCGAGACCTATCGGGAGCTGATCGGCCGCCACGGCCTCGCCGGCCGCCTCTCCGGGCTGGAGGGGGTGGCGATGACGCCGCAGCAGGCGGTGGCCGAGCCCGCCGCCGCCGAGGAGGCGGTGCTGCGGGGCGCGCTGCGGCTGGTCGAGGGCGGGGCCGACGCGGTGGTGCTGGGCGGCGCGGCGCTCGCCGGCATGGCGG
>NZ_JBSXMU010000053.1:0-25233 GCF_054073225.1 Teichococcus aerofrigidensis | reverse complement strand
CACGTCATCCGCCTCGGGGGAATCCCCCCTGTGCCGGTTCGTCCACGCGGCCTAGCCGTCGATGGCGACAAGCTGGTTTCCTTCGACGGCGTCGATCGAGTGGCCTTCGGTTGGCAGGACGTTACTACGGTCGCCGCTTTCTATGGGCAGCAGCACTACGACGAGACGCGTTGCCTCACGATCAGCCATCGCCGTGGAACCGCAATCTTCCTGGCAGAGACTCATAGCGTGTGGCACCCCTTCCTCGACGGCTTGGAAACGAGGTTAGAGCGGGTCGTGCCTCGCCAGAGATGGCTGAAAACCTTGGACGAGGATCGATCCCGATCCATCCCAGTGTTCAAGCGTTCACGTCTTTAGATGCGTCCGTGAATCCTGCTGGCCATCGTTTTAAAAAAAATAGGAAGCAGCGCGGACGGCGGCTTCTCAGAAAAGGTACCATCGATCTTTCGCTCGAAGTTGTTGGCAGTTCGGTCGTTCTGACAGATGCCGATACAGCCGTGGCTACTCGGGAAGCGCGTTCTCCGAAAAATGCTTGCGGATGAAGTCGAGCTTGGGATCGATGTATCGACGACAAAAGGGTCTGTTTGGGTCGGTGCGATAATAGTTCTGGTATCTCTCGTCCGAAGCCTTGAAGCCCACGAACGGCAGGATGAGGGTGTGGACCGGCTTGCCGGCCTCCTCAGCGAGTCCGCGTATCGCCTCTTCGGCTTCGACCCGCTGACTCTCGTCGAAGATATAGATCGCGCTTCGGTATTTGTTTTCAACCGAGCGGGCACGTGTAGCGGAGTGTGTGCGCAGGTGCACCTCGGACAGTGTCCCCAGCCCGATAACGGAGGGTTCGAACGTCACGACCACCCCCTCAGCCCAGGTGTTCGCCGGGGCGGCCGATTGTAGGAAACCCTGCTCGACCTGCGTGACGCCACGCAACGCTTGGAAAACGCCCTCGGTGCACCAGTGGCAACCTCCTCCAAAGCCAACCTTTGCCATACTTAACTCCTGCGCAAAGGCACAACGGCCGGGCCAGACTTATCGAGCTGGCGGACGAACGCGATGATCCGCTGTCCGACATCGTTCGCCATTTCGACATGAGGGTAGTGTCCAGCGCCCTCGACAATCATGGTTTCGGCATGGAGCCTCGAAGCCAAGCTCCGGGCTTCTTCGACAGGGTCCGTGAAGTCGGGATCCTTTGTGCCCATGACGATGAGGCTCGGCACAGAGATCTCGTCCAAGATCGCTGCGGTGTCGGACTTCGACAATGAGAGCATCGTCAAGAGAGCCTGCATGCGCTTTGGCTCCCTGAGGTTTGCAGCAATCGCCGCTTTTACCTCAGCATGATCCGGCGCCGGTTTCGTCGGGAATAGGCTGCTCCAGTAAGTGGTCCAGAACCAGGTTCGCCATGGCCCCGCGAATCCGAGCCCAAGGACAAGTTTCTGGATCGTCGTGAGGGGAAGATCGCGAACGATCGGACCGAGCAGCACCACCCCGTTGACGTGACTAGGAGCTTCCTTGGCAGCCCAAAGCGCGGAGCCGGCTGCGAACGAGTTGCCCATGATCACGGCTGGCCCGTCAGCCAACTGTCGGAGGATGGCGACGGCGTCACGGCCGACCGCTCGCGCGGAGTAATCCGACCACTCCGGCGACGATTGGCCGAATCCGCGGACGTCCATCGTCACCACTCGGCATCCCGCATGCTGCAGCATGGGCTTGATGAGCCGATACTCGGAGCGCAGGTCTCCCATTCCTGGGATGCCTACGACGAGAGGTCCGGTTCCACCCGTATCGTCGAAGGCTATCCTACCGCCCTCTGTCTGAAGGAACTGGGTCTGCACATCGTTAGGCGCCATGAAACGATCCGATCCGTTGAGCAGCAGACCTATCGGCTGACTTCGAAAAGGAACCACGCTCGGCGTTCCGCTTCGTCGGTCCAGGTATCGATCAGGCCGGAGGTCGCGTTGTCCTTCGCCTCGTCGGCGACTTCCTTTGCGCGGCGCAGCGACTCGACCATGTGAAGATTATCGGCGCGCAGCTCCGCCAGCATGTCCTGCGGCGTGACGAACTCAGCGTCGTTGTCCTTGATCGTCTGGTGGCGGGCGATATCGCCGATCGATCGTATGGTCGTATTTCCGGTCTTCCGGGCGCGCTCCGCCATCGCATCGGTCGCTGCGAGGATTTCCGCAGCTTGCTCATCGAGAAGGAGATGGTAGTCCCTGAAGTACGGGCCCGAGACATGCCAGTGAAAGTTCTTTGTCTTGAGGTAGACCGCATAGCTGTTCGCCAATATTATCTTCAGCGCGTCGGCAACCGTCATGGTCGCGTTCTCGTCGAGGTCAGATGGTGAAGGCACGGTTGCAGCACTGGAGTTTGTCATCGCGTGAACTTCCTCGATGATGGCTTGCGCAAAAGATCAGCGCCGATTCTCTGGCACGCTGAGGTATAGAGGATGAATTTACCTCAGATCGAAGTCCAATGGCTTGTGTCTATAGTTTCGATAGTTCTGGCGACCAGAAGGGCGCTTGGAGCGGCACGGGAACATGGGAAGGCAGCGAACCCCACATGCTCATCAGGCATTCGGCTGATAGCCCAATACGAAAGCGATAACCTTCTCCGAGGACATCTCGCACGGCTTCAGCGACGCACTGCCCGAAGCAACGCGATACAGATTGAAGCTGACGATGTCGTTCCCGGCTAGTTCTCGAGCAAAAAGGCTGTTCCTCCGTCCATCCTCCGACCGACGAACCGTCACGCCGAAACGCCTGCCTTCGTAAGCGCCTTCGCTATACCCCTCAGGCAGACGCTCGAAAGCCGTATCGAATTCTGGATGGTCCATTCTGCATCACCGCCAATCGGCCTTCGCCCTGCGAACGTGAGTGCCGCGCCATGCGATTGGAGTCATCGCGTCAGTCTGACGTTGCGGCCCCAAAGAAACCCCGCGTCATTAGCGCTAGCGAAGTCCGGGTCTACGTAGATGAAAACACGCTTGATAAGCGCGCCGTCGAACTCGAATACGTTGGCGAAACGGCCTTCGGATCGGCCTTCAACCGGCCACGCCGTGCCGTCAGCCATAACGCCACCTTCAAAGCCTTCCACGATCACGTGGTCGCGGGCTACGTGGAAGGTCATGCGATCGAAATCGTGCTCGATCCGCTGAAGCGACCCCAACAGACCCTTGGCGACTTCCATGAATTCGGCTTTGCCATATCCAACTCCGAACTTCGGGAAGTACGTCACGACATCGTCAGTCAGAATGTCGAGAATGGTGGGATCGCCACTGTCGATTTTCCGGAAATAGTCGGTGGCGACGGCGATGCGCTCTTGGGTCAGCTCTGCATTCGGCACTCTATGAACTCCTGAAATGCGGAAGCATTATCCGCTGTGGCTTCGAGAATAATGGGCCCTGCAGGATCAGCCGATCTGCTGCCCGGAATTCAACGGAGCGCTGAGGCGCGGAAGCGATCGTCCTTCAGTTATCCGCGTGACACGCCCGTCGCGCATCGATTCAGACCAGGACGCCCCCTGACACATCTATCACCGCGCCAGCTGTGTAGCTTGCAGCGGGACTAACGAGGTAACTGACGGCGCCCGCCACTTCTTCAATCGTGGCGATCCGACGGATGGGATGCATATCGATGACGGCCTGCGGAAAATTCTCAGCGACTTCCCCGGTCATGTCGGTCGGCATGATGCCAGGTTGGACGACGTTGACGGTAATGTTGCGTGGGCCAAGATCACGTTGCACCCCGCGGGCATATCCTGCGATTGCTGCCTTGGTTCCTGCGTAGTCGGCAATTCCCGGCACGATCGCTCGGGTGCCCAGGCCGGAACCGATGAAGACAATGCGGCCACCGTCAGAGATTTTCTGCGCCGCCGCACGCGTGATCGCCACGGTCCCAAGCACATTTACCATCCACTGCCTGTCGAACGCAGCGGAATCGAGCGTCGGATCGTCGACCAATTTTCCTTGGACGGCGATTGCGGCGTTGTTGATCAAGATGTCGAGCTTGCCGAGTTCAGCTACGACCTGCTCGACCATGGGCTGGGCGGCGGACGTATCCGCTTGATCGCATCGGATCGCGAGAGCGCGAACGCCTTTGGCCCTCACCACCTCGGCGACGGACTCGGCTTTATCGGCCGAAGCAGCGTAGGTGATAGCAATATCGGCTCCCTGATCGGCGAGCGTCGCCGCCAGCACGGCGCCAAGGCCCCGAGAGCCACCCGTGATGATAGCGACTTTGCCGTCCAAAACTTTCGACATCGGCGGTTCCTTTCTGAAGTCTAATGGCGGGCTGACGGCTAAGCGACGTTGACGCCTTTCCAGAAGGCGATGTGATCCTTGATGGAGTGCGCCGCCGGAGAAGGGTCGGCGTAGGTCCAGGCGGCGTTTGCATTGCGCCGGTCGCCGACCTGGAGATGAAAGTATTGCGCCGTCCCCTTCACGGGACAGACAGACGTGTGCTCGCTCGGTGCCAGATACTGCCGGTCAACCGATTGAGGCGGGAAATAATGGTTTCCATCCACGACCATAGTCTCGTCGCTGACCGCGAGGGTGGCATCGTTCCAAACTGCTGAGACCAAACCGGACTCCTCTTTTAATTTTCAGCCACTTGCATCGACCAGTGGCCCTATCTGGCGGGACAAATCAGTTTGCCGGAGTTTGTCCGGCAAGCAGCTTGTCGAGCGAGCCATCTGCATCGAGCGCAGCGAGATCGTCGGAGCCGCCGACATGCGTCTCGTTGATGAAGATCTGCGGCACGGTGCTTCGCCCCGACGACTCGATCATCGCCTTCCGGTGTGCAGGATCGGCTTCGATATCAAGCTCGGTGAATGCCACGCCCTTCTCTTGAAGGAGCGCCTTCGCGCGGCGGCAGAACGGGCACCAACTCGTGGTGTAGATGAGAACCTCAGGCTTCATGTTGTGTCTCCAATCGTTGAGGGATGACGGGCCGGCCGGATTCGCGGGGGTCATCCGAAGGTGAAGGCAAAGGCTTGCGCCCCCGGGTAGAGAAGCTCGATTTCGAAGGTGCACTCGTGGACCTCACCGCTCTGGCGTCCGAGTTGTTTGAGGCGCTGGCCATCACGCCGCCATCTTCCGGACCGTGTCCAAAACCCGGTCTTGCCGGTATGGCTTGGCGAAGAACACAACGTCCGCTGGAACGACGGCCTCGACCGGCCAAGGCCTCCCGGACGTGATGATGATCTGGATGGTCGGCCACCGCCGGCGGATGCAAATGGCGAGCATGATGCCATCGATCCCGCCGGGCATGTTCACGTCCGTGAACACGACGCGCACATCCAGTCGTTCCTCCAAGGTCATAAGCGCGGCGGATGCATTCGGCGCCTGCAAGACTTCGAAACCTGCCTCCTCGATCATGTCCGTCGCAAACAGACGGAGAAGTGGTTCGTCTTCGACGACGAGCACCACGGGTTTCACCATTCCACCCATACTCCCATCAACCTTGAACCAGGTGACGCATGGAGGCGTGCAGATCGGCCGTTAACCCGGCGGGCTCGTAGCGAACATCGACGCCCCCGGTGCCGACCAGGCCGATGTTGATCAGCTTCGATCCAAAGCCTCGGCGAGTTGGCGGCACAACCGGAGGCCCACCCCGTTCTCACCATTTCACGCGGAGAAGGTCGTCGTCCAGGCCGACCTCGACTTCCCACGACAGCGAGACGTGGCCATCGTCACTGGTCAGCGCGCCGTATTTGCAGGCGTTGGTCAGTAACTCGTGGACGATGAGGGAGAACGAGAGCGCCGCTCGTGGCCCCAGCGCCACCGCCGGCCCACTCATGTCGACCCGATCTGAGAACCCGATCGCGTCGATCACTGTCGCTGCGACAGCTTGTAGATCAGCTTGTGTCCAACTCTTTTGAAGCAAGGCGTCGTGCGCCGCGCTCAGAGCCATCAGCCGACGCTCGAAGGCGTAGACCGCTTCGCGATCGGTGACGCTTCGCAGCGTTTGGCTGGCGATGGCCTGAACCATGGTGAGCATGTTCTTCAGGCGGTGAGCAATTTCGCCGTTCACTATGAGTTGCTGCTGCTCGGTACGATGCCTCGCGACGCCTGCCTCAAGCCGGTCCGCCGCACTTCGCAGGAACGAGATTTCCTCTGCGGGCCAAGGTCGGGGATGCGCCGAATGAACGAAGAAGACGGCGATGGTTTTGCCACGATCTCGAACCGGCATATCGACCAACGACCGAACGCCGACCCGCATTGCGCTCTCGAGATTGTGCAGAGTGCGATCGTCGGTCAGGGCGTCCCAAACGACGAGCGGGTCGCCAACGACGAGCGGCTCGCGCAAGCTCCCATACTCGTCGAGACGGTGGCGCCCGGCAATGCTCACGGCCCCCGGCGCCGTCCAATCGGTTTCGACGTCAATCGTATCGACGTCCTCGTTGACGGATCCGAACCCGGCTCGGTCTGCGGAGAGCGCTCGGCCGACGATGGCGGCGGTCGCCGAAGCCATCCCTGCGGTATCGTGGCTGCTCCGAATGGTTTCGCCGATTTCGACCAGGGCGGTCTGCAAGGCTGTGAGGCGCTCGCTCGCCGTTGCGATCCGGCGGAGTTCGAGATTTTCGCTGGCGAGACGGGCGAGCGCCTGCAGCATCGCCTTTTCCATCTCGCTGAGCCCTTCAGGCCGCGGAACGGTATCGATGACGCACAGGCGACCTACGATCGCTCCGGATCGCAGGACGAGCGGTGCGCCAGCGTAGGCGCGAAAGTGCCGGGCGCCTGTGACGAGCGGATTGCGCTTGGTCCGCGCATCATTTGTGAGATCGACGATCTCGAGAAGATCGCCCTGATCGATCTCGATCCGACAGACCGAGTGTTCGATCTCCGTCTCGCATACCTCAAGCCCGTACTTGGCTTTGAACCATTGCCGGTCAGTATCCAGCAGGGTGATGAGCGCGATGGGAACGTCACAGGCCTTTGCGGCGACAAAAACGAGATCGTCGAAGGCTTGCTCATCCGGTGTGTCGAGCACCATGAGGTCTGCAAGCGCCCGCACCCGCTGTGCCGCCCCGAAATCGGTTCTGTCAGCGCTCAGGCTCACCGCAGTTCTCCTGGATGATGCCTCGAAGGTCGAGCGTGGCCGATCATCGGCGTTTCCCGCGTCATGTCAGTGCCCCCTCATGCGGGGCGGCCACTGCGATGACGGCACGCCCGCTTGGCCGCTCTGATCGGCGATGGGGTTACCGACGGCGAGGACGATCTTGCCCTGGATATGGCCTGCCTCTGCGCGTTCGTGAGCGGCGGCCGCTTCGGAAAGGGGGTATGTGCTGTCGACGGCGACGCGAACCGCGCCGCTGTCGAGCAAGCGAGCTAGCTGGGCCAACTGGTCGCCACTGGAACGCACCTGCGTCGCCGAAACGGTCACTCCCCGGTCGGCAGCTTCATCATGTCCGGCAAAGCCAAGGGGAAAAATCGGGAACAGCGCTCCGCCCCGACGTATGGTCCGAAGGAAGCGGCCGAAGGTCGGACCGCCGACGGCATCGACGACAAGATCGATGTCTCGCACATCGTCTTCGGGTTTGGTCTTCGTGTAGTCGATGAACTCGTCGGCACCCAGTTCGCGGAGGAACGCTTCGTGCCGGGTTGAAGCGACAGCGATGACACGCGCGCCTTCGTGCTTTGCCAACTGCAATGCCAGATGACCGACACCCCCTGCAGCGCCGTTGATCATAACGCTCTTCCCAGCCAACGGGACCGGGCTGTGGCGCTCGGACTGCAGCGGGTTCTGCTCGTTATGGCCTAGCTCGATCAGGAACTGCCAAGCGGTCAGCCCCGACATGGGAACGGCGGCTGCATGAATGTGGTCCAGGTGTCGGGGCTTGGCCGCAAGGTCGGAAGCAGGCGCGGAAACATACTCGGCGTATCCCAGGCTCTCGCCGAAGCTGGGAAAGCGGATCATTCCGAAAACTTCATCGCCCGGCGAGAACGCGGTCACATCGTCGGCGACCTTCTCGACGATCCCGGACACATCCGAGCCCGGTATGGCGGGGAATGTCACCGACGGCCGCCACTCGGGCGGCAGAGCCTTGTATCCCTCGCGGAGATACCAGTCGGGCGGGTTGAGGCCTGCCGCTTGTACACGGACGAGCACCTCTCCCGGCTTTATCACAGGTGTCAGCGCGTCCTCATAGCGAAGAACATCGGGAGCGCCGAACTCATGGAAGCGGATCGCCTTCATTTTTTTGTCCTCCGATCAGATGCGTTCGAGGAGGGCGACAGTGCCTTGACCACCATCGGCGCAGATGCTGACGATCCCTCGAGATCCGACCGGCATGGCCCACAGCTCTTTCACAGCTTGGCTGAGATCACGCGCGCCGGTCGCGCCGAAGGGATGTCCGATGGCTACCGAGCCGCCGTTCGGATTGACGCGATCCCAATCGAAGTTGCCCATCTCAGCCGAAACACGGGCCTTCTCTCGGACCCAGTTCGGATCGGTGATGGCCGCGACGTTGGCCAGCACCTGTGCCGCGAAGGCCTCGTGGATTTCCCAAAGTGCGATGTCGGCGAAGCCAAGGTGATGGCGCGCGAGAAGTCGTGGAACGGCATATGACGGCGCCATCAGCAGCCCCTCCGTGCGCAGGTCGACCGCCGAGACTTCGTAGTCGATTATCCGCGCATAGGGCGTGCCATCGGGCAGCCTCTTCAGACCCTCCTCGTTGGACACCCAACAGCCGGCCGCCCCATCCGTGATGGGGGAGCTGTTGCCGGCTGTCAGGCTACCCATTCCGCTCTCACGATCGAAGGCGGGCTTCAAACCGGATAGACGTTCGGCGGATGTGTCCGCGCGCGGGTTCGCATCGCGGGAAAGCTCCGGCAACGAGATCACGAGGTCATCGAAGAAGCCGCCGTTCCAGCCGGCGACGGCGCGCTGGTGGCTTTTTAGAGCCCAGTCATCCTGAGCCTCACGCGAGATGCGCCACGCCTTGGCGGTCTCCTCCATGTGATCGCCCATCGTCCTGCCCGTAAGGCGGTTGGCCCAGCCCTTCGTGGGGAGCACATAGTCTTGAGGGGTCAACGCCCCCAGGGCGGCAAGTGCTGCGGCCGGATCCTGCGCGAAGAGATCGGTGAGTCGTTTAGATGCCTCAGCGGTGAGAGCGAGCGATGGTCGGCTCATGACCTCAGACCCGCCGACCAGTATCAGGTTGAGCCCGCCGCCGAGCATCCCGGCTGCGGCGAAGCTCGCGGTCATGCTGGTCGAGCACGCTAGGACTACGGAGAATGCTGGAACGTTGGGGTTGAGCTTCGCGTCCAGCCAGATTTCGCGAGCGATATTGCTCCAGCCCAGGTTCGGGATGACGGTTCCCCAGATCGTCAGATCGGGCTCCGCAAGCTTCGCCATTTCTTGGACGACTGGCACTGACAATGAGGCCGCGTCATAATTTGCCAGCGCTCCTCCGCCACGGCCGAATGGTGTCCGCAAGCCTGCGGCTATGAAAACTGGTTCAGCGAAGCGGCTCACGGTGATCTCCCAAAGCAAAAGATTCTAATTAGACGAGGTGGCGTGGTGCGGTCCGCTGACGGCAGGCGCCGCCCGTCAGGGCGTCTCCCCATCCCTGAGGTCGATAACCATCTTTCCGATGTTTTTTCCGGCGAAGAGATCGAGGAACGCCGACGGGGTTCTCTCGAGGCCGTGAACAACCGTCTCCTGCCATTTGACCTTCCCATCGGCGATCCACCGGGTGACGTCGCGCTGGAAATCCTCCCAAACCGACATGTTGTGGATGGTGACGAAGCCTTGCAGCAGGAGGCTCTTCTCAATAACCGCATAGATATTGCGGGGACCGACCGGCTCGCTGTTGTATTGCTCGATCATTCCGCACAGAGCGAAGCGTGCGAAGTCATTGGCCGCCTCAAGCGCCGCTTCCAGGTGCGTGCCACCGACGTTGTCGAAATAGATGTCGACACCCTTAGGCGCAGCTTCGCGAAGTGCTGCGACCATGTCGTCCGTATTCTTGTAGTTTATCGTGGCATCAGCGCCTGCTTCCTCGCGCAGCCAACGCAATTTGTCCTCGCCGCCCGCGGACGCAACGACTCGGCATTCCTTGATCTTTGCGATTTGGACAGCGAGCGATCCGACAGAACCCGCTGCTGCTGACACGAACACAGTTTCGCCAGCTCGCGGCTTTCCGATCTGGAGCATGCCGATGTAGGCGGCGAAGCCTGGGAAACCGAGCGGGCCCAGATACGCCTGCTCTGGAATCGTCGTATCGATCCTAGTAGCGGATGCGGCGTCGATGATCGCGCGGTCGCGCCAGCCGGCAAAGTGGCTCACGACCTCGCCAGGGCTGAACCGTTCATCCTTGCTTTCGACTATGACGCCGATCGCGGCGCCATCCAGAGGCTCGCCAACTTGGAAGGGCGGCATATAGCTTTCTCGACCGGTCATGCGGCCGCGCATGTAAGGGTCAACGGAGAGCCACCGGTTGGCGACGAGCAGTTGTCCTCGCTCTGGCGCGGGGAGATCCTGCTCGACGAGTTCGAAGTTGTTGGCCTGCGGTAGCCCTTCGGGACGACTTTTAAGGTGAAATTGACGGGCCATGATGGTCATGGGCGAAGCCTTTCCCGGACAGAGCTTGAGCTGGGCGCTCCCGCGTGATGGGATGCGATCATCTGGCCGCCCCTACCCACCGTAGCGCTCGGTCTTGATGATCGAGACGCCCAGCCCTGCCGACAATGCGCCGTCCGTCGCGATGTTGACGAAACCGTTCGACCCGCAAACGAACACGTGGCCCGGGTCGCGACCGAGACGTGCGATTGTCGCCTGGACCATCCCATCGTCGATCCGTCGGCCATAGTCCGAGGCGCGCTTTGGCGCTTCTCGCGTAATCGCGAGCGTCAAGATGAACGTGGGATCGCTCATCTCGATTGAGTGGAGTTCGCTGGAGAAGAGCACGTCCTCAGCGGTTCGCGCCGACAAGAGCAGAGCGACTGGAACGGCCTGTGCCGATGCCCGACGCTGCCGGATCATCGCCATCAGCGGCACCACGCCTGAACCTGCGCCGATCAGCAGCACCGGCTTGTCGGTAGGCTCGGGCCAAAGAAAGTGGCCTCCAAGCGGTCCCCTGAGTTCGATCTCGTCGCCGGCTGCGGCGACGTCGTGGAAGAATGGCGAAACTTCGCCATTCGGCAGGCGCTCGATGGCGAGTTCCAGGATCGGTGAAGAGCCCGCCGACGATGCGATCGAATAACTGCGCATCGCCTGATAGCCGTCTGGGGCGGTCAGCCGGACGTCGACGTGCTGGCCTGCTGTATGGACGAATGGTTCCTGCAATCGCAGGAAAAAGCTCTTGATACTCGGTGTCTGTTGGACGATTTCGTCGATCACGCCTGACTGCCACGACGCGGGTTGCGCATCGAACTCAGTCATGGGTGTACCGTTGCTCGCGCCACGGATCACCGTAGATGTGATAACCGCGCAACTCCCAGAACCCGGCCTCGTCGCGAGTGGTGAACTGCAGCGCATTCACCCACTTGGCGGACTTCCAGAAGTAGAGATGCGGAACAAGAAGGCGCGCCGGTCCGCCATGGTCGCGGGGAAGCGGCTGGCCCGCGTAGCTCAGCGCGACCATAGCTTTGCCGGACAACATGTCCGCGAGCGGAACATTCGTCGAATAGCCATCGTAGCAGTGCGCGAGAACGAAGTCTGTTGGCTGTTTAACTTCAGCGTCAGCGAGGATGTCCTCGATCAGCACGCCTTCCCACTTCGTGTCGAGCTTGGACCAGGACGTGACGCAGTGAATGTCTTTGGTCACTTTGGTCTTTGGAAGGGCGTTGAATTCACTCCAACTCCAGACCTTCACGGGTCTCGGACCGATCTTGACCGTGAACTTCCAGTCGGACGTCTCGATACGAGGCGTTGGCCCAGCGGTAAGAACGGGAAAGTTCTCCACGAGATGTTGACCTGGCGGAATACGGCCCTCGTGGTCGCCGTCTGAACCGCGGCCGGTGAAACCTCTGGTGACCATGCCGAACCCCCTTGCTCGTCACGACAGACCGACCGACTTCATCTCAGGCTAATGCGTAGATGACCCTCGCAAAGGAAAGATATCGAGCGGATCGCAAAGCTGATGTTCAGACAACCGGGTGTTAAATCAGTAGAGACACGCAATTCATCACTATGACTCGCGATAATCCCGCCTCGACTATAGCTTTATATCAGACTGCTTTCCCAATGCCCTGTCGCTATAGTTTCGATAGCTTTGAATCGGTGTTGCGTGAGCGTTATGGCTCGTGGGACAGAGAAGCTTCGCGAGGTGAGGTCGCCAGCATGCGACTGCGGCGTGCCCAGGAGGTCGTCATTCCCATCCAAGACGAGATTATCGCAGCGCTCGGCGTTTCGGCGTCGTTCGATGCCCGACGCGAGGCGGCAGAACGCGCCGCCTTCCTCCGCGACTATCTGAGGTCGTCGGGGCAGCGAGCGTATGTGCTTGGAATCAGCGGCGGCGTCGATTCCCTGACGGCGGGCCTAATCGCGCAATCGGCCGTGAAGGATCTGCGTCAGATCGGGTACGAATGCGAGTTTGTAGCGGTGCGGCTGCCCTATGGCGAACAGATGGACGAGCGCGATGCTCAGCTTGCCTTGTCAGCCATCAGGCCCGACCGCGTTGCGGTGATCAATATAAAGCCCGCGACCGACGCGCTGTGGAGCGAGATGACAGGCTCCAATTACGAGTCCGCCGACCCCGGCCTGCGCAGTACGGTGCTCGGGAACATCAAGGCACGCCAACGGATGGTCGCCCAGTTTGCTCTCGCGGGGACCCTGGGCGGCCTTGTGATTGGCACGGACCATGCAGCCGAAGCGGTGATGGGTTTCTTCACAAAGTTCGGCGATGGCGCGGCCGATGTTCTCCCTCTCGCCGGTCTCAATAAGCGGCGCGTTCGCGCGATCGCGTCTCATCTGGGCGCCCCGGCGGAACTGATCAGTAAGGTTCCCACGGCAGATTTGGATGACGCGATGCCGTTACACCCCGACGAAGACGCCTACGGCGTGACCTATGATGAGATAGACGATTACCTCGAAGGAAGGGGTGTGGCCCAGGCGGCGGTCGAGACGATCCAAAGAGCGTACCGAGCCACCGCGCATAAGCGCGCGCTGCCTGTGGCCTCCAACGTGCAGCTTCTGGCGCCGCAAGGGTCGAACGGACGCTAAATTTGCTCCCGCCTAGGACATAGAAACTATGTCACGCCGCTATTGGAAAAGACCGGCGTTGGAATTCATAGTCATCCACGTAAACTCGTGGCCTCGTCGGGTATAGTCGAGACAAGATTTTGGTCTTATCGACTATTTGACGCTCGGGCCGTGGGGCGGTGAAGTATAGCAGTTCCCCTGCGCTCGCGAGTTTTCGCTGCACGTCGGGCACATGCTTCGTGTTCGGAGAGAGGGATGAGCGCGGCCGATCGTCAAGCGCCAGAGCTTCGCATTCATCGGTGGATCGCCGTGGATGGAAGCGACCTCCAGACGCCGATCAAGCTATCGGATCTTGGCGTAGGGCCGAAGATCCTTTTCGCGTTTCAGCACTGGTGCAGGGGCTGCCATCTGCATGGGTTTCCCACACTGCAGAAATTGCATGGTGCGCTGGAGTCCAGAGGCGTCGGATTCGCAGTGATCCAGACGGTCTTCGAAGGAGCGCACGAAAATACATTCGACAAGTTGCGCATCAATCAGGTGGAGTACCGTCTCCCCGTCGCCTTCGGGCACGACGAACCGCCGCCTGGTGCTGCGTTTCCAACGTTCATGGAGGATTACCGGACACGGGGAACGCCGTGGTTCACGGTCATCAATGCCGACGGTCGCATCGTCTTTTCGGATTTCCACCTGGACGCGGATCGTTTGGTGGCAAATTTGGAGAGCTCGTGAAACATGCCACGGTGGCTTATTCTAGCCTGCACCCACTTCGTCGTTGGCATCACAGGCTTTGCTGCCGGCATCTACACGCTGCCTATCCTCACCGCGCCGGCGTCGCCCACTGAAGCTGCGTTGAGGAGTTCGACGCCTGAGGCGCTCTATTCGGGAAAGCTTTCTCGTGATCTAGCCGGCAGCGACCTGCTGCACTGGGGTGAAGGCGAAGTGCAGATCCTGCCTCACCGGATCGCACACATCGGCCGTCTCTCTCCCGGGCCGGACTACAAGCTTTATCTCGCCCCGCACTTCGTCGAGACCGAGGAAGCGTTCCTCGCGATCAAGGACGCGTCGGCCCGGGTCGGCGATGTGAGGACGTTCAACGGCTTCATTATGGAGGTGCCCGCCGACATCGACGTTCGCGACTACAGCGCCGTTGTCATCTGGTGCGAAGCCTTTGATCAGTTCATCAGTTCTGCGGCGTATCAGCCTCCGCGCCAGGCTCGGAAATGAGTCAGGCGATGAACAGCGTGAAGGCGGCCTGCGCGCGGGGGCTCGTTTTGGCGCCGGTCGCAGCGCTATTGTTGAGCGTCGCCACGTTGCTCTTGGGCAATGGTCTACTGGGTACGCTCCTGATCGTGAGGGCTGGGGAGGAAGGCTTTTCAGCTCAAACGATCAGCGCGATGATGTCCCTATACTTTGCGGGCTTCACCATTGGCGCTCTCACGCTGCCCAAGATGATCGTGTCCGTGGGCCATGTGAGGACTTTCGCTGGCTTCGCCGCGATGGCTTCAATGACGGCTCTTCTTCATGTCGCATTCGTGGAGGCAAACGTATGGATGCCGCTTCGCCTTGTGACCGGCTTCGCCTATGCAGGCATGATCCTAGCGACTGAGAGTTGGCTCAACGCGCACGCGATTCAATCCACGCGCGGTCAGCTTTTGTCGATCTTCGGCGTTGTTTCGATGGGTTCATGGGCCCTTGGTCAAGCGCTGCTCAACATCGCGCCGCCTACAGACGTGACGCTATTCCTGTTCGTCTCGCTGCTGATATCTGCGGCCGTCGTCCCCGTCACGCTACTGCCCAGTCATCCCCCGGCCGAGGTTCAACAGGAGCCCGTCGCCTTTCGCGATCTCGTTGCAATTTCGCCCCTTCCGTCGGTCGGCGTTTTCCTAGCCGGCCTGGCCATCGGCGGCTTCTGGGGACTAGGCCCCAATTTTGCGCAGAGGATTGGCCTCGATGTGGGCGGCATTTCTGCGTTCATGGCTGCGGTCCTTGGTGGAACGCTCGTGCTGCAGTGGCCATTGGGATGGCTATCGGACCGCGTGTCGCGGACACTCGTCATTGCCGGCGCCGCCCTGGCTTCCGCGGCGGCTGCGATCGGCGTAGCGCTGGCTGCGGAGGCGCCTCTGCCTGTGCTACTTGCGGCGGGCGCGCTGTTCGGCGGCTTCGGTATTCCCATCTATTCGCTATGCCTTGCCGTTGCGAATGACGACCTTCCTGCGGGTCGGCTGCTGGGGACCGCTCGCGGACTTCTCCTACTCAACGGGATCGGAACCGCCGCCGGGCCGCTCATCGGAGGCCTGGTGATGGACCTCCTCGGCCCTGGCGGCCTGTTCCTCTACGCAGCGGCACTGCTGACTGCCCTGGCGGTCTTGGCCGGTGTCCGCAGGCACTCAGACCGCTCGGTCAAGACGAGAGCAACACGCTGCCCGAGCACGGCGATGATCACCGGGTCGCTCGACGCGATGATACGAACCCCGGCGGATCAGCGCCGCTGAGACGCCTATGCCGACGACCGAAGGATTGCCAGTCGGCTGTTAGAGGAGCCTGGCTGAGAACAAGGCGGAACGTGTCATGGATGAGAGCGTGAACGCTCTAGCCGCGAGAAACGCATACGAGGCTAAACGGGGGGCGATCGCCATCCTCCCGTTGGCCTTGGGGGCCAGCGTGTACGGCTTGGCCTTTGGTTTCCTGGCCGTACAGGTAGGTTTCCCGTGGTGGGGCGTCGCGATCATGAGCGCCTCTACCCATGCGGGCTCTTCGCAAATCATCGCGGTTGAGCAGTTCGCTTCCACAGGTGTCGTGTTGGGCGCGGTTCTGGCCGGTGCGTCGCTCAACCTGCGCTATGTCGGCATCATCGCCTCTTTATCCGAGGTGTTGGCCGGCTTGTCGCTGAGGAAGAAGCTCTTCGCCATCCACATTACTGGCGACGAGAACTGGGCTTTGACGATGTCCGAGCGGGCGAAGTCCCCCGATGTCGGAGCACCATTCCTCATAGGCTCAGGGCTGGTGAACATCTCCATGTGGACAGCCTCCACGACGCTCGGGGCCTTGCTTGGCGCCGCGCTGCCCGATCTCGGACGCTTTGGCCTGAGCTTCGCGTTCACGGCGGCCTTCATTGCGATGGCGCGAGGTCTGTGGCGGGGACGTTCCCAAGTTCTGCCATGGACCATGGCCGCGGCAGCGACCATGGCCGTCATCTCGCTCGGCATGCCCAAAGCTTACGGGATCATCGTCGGCGCATTCTTCGGCTTGGTGGTGACCTTCTTGAAGCGCAGGATCGAGGCGGCAGCCCGATGAGCGCTTCGCACTGGGTTGTTGTCAGTTTGCTCGTTGTGGCTGCGTTTGCGATCCGGGTCGCCGGATTGATTGCCGGTGAACGAATTAGGGTTTCCAGGCAGGCTTGGGTTCTGGACGAGTTGCCTGGGCTGATCGTGGTCAGCTTGGTCGCGTCGTCGTTGATCGGTCAGCCACCTCCAACCTGGATCGCGGCCGGTGTCGCGCTGGGTGCAGCGATCGCCACGAACCAGGTCATCGTGGCGATGGTATTGGGAATGCTCGCCTACGCAGGTCTGGGGTGGCTTAGCTCGTAAGTGCCGATCATCTGAGAGAAGCGGCAATGGGGAGGCCGGAGGTCGTCCAGTAAGGCTGCGAACGTCGATGGCCCGCACTCACGATCCGAGGACCGCGGGTCCCGCCTACGCAACAGCCTCCACGGTCAAATCGCGGCCATTGAACTGCACCGTTTCCCCGGCTCGCGCGCCTTCGATCGCCTCGTAGATCGGGGCCATCGTCGAGATGCCCATCAGTTCCTGCCCATGACAAATGAACCTGCCAGTCGAGACCGAAATGACGAAGTGCTTACCGGACAGCTTGACGACGGCGCCTTCCGAGACTTCTGACTTTGGTCCAAAATCGATTGTCCGGAGTTTGTCGAGCTTATCAACATAGTCATCGAGAGTGTCATCGAGCGCCTCAGCAAAGTCGCTCGCCACCTCGGCTTGCGCCTGCTCGTCGTTCTCGATCGGCTCGCTGCGATCGAGGCGCGCGGTGGAGACGTAATCCAGATACTTCTTGCGAGCGCTTTGCAGCGCCGCGGTTTCAAGCGACAGCATTGTCTCGCGAATATGGTCCTTGTTCCAGTCCATCTCTGCCTCGTTATTTTTGACCTTAAGGGGCATCCCATCCATCGTTGGGGTCTGGGTTTTCCCGCGCTCCGCCGACATCATTCGTCGGTAATAACGTCTTCGCCCTGGTAGGGAATCCTGATCAGCCGGGGATCCCGAATAATGCTCGTCACGAGCCAGACGTATGATTGTTCTGCTGTATCGAAGCCGAGGATGCTGAAGGCTCCCCCGAACGGGCATGCCGGAAAGTCAGGGAAGCCTTCCCGCAAAACGTAACGCTCAGGGTCGCGATCAAACTCGCTTTTGTAGACTTTGCGCAGCCCATGCTTGCTCGGCACGTCGGCGTCACCGGCCGGAGCTGTTTCACGATGCTCAAGAAGCCGTTCGGACAGGTCACGGTGACATATCTCGTCGAACACATCGAAGGCATCGATAAGCAGACCTTTATGCTCGGTCGCCGGATCTGTGATGGCGTAGATGTTCGAAGCGTCTTCGGCTCCATCGCCGCTCTCAAGGCGTAATGCGGCATCGACACGAATGCTGCACGCGTCGAGGGTCGATCCGAGTTCGAGATCGACAAGAGCGCCGTCCTTCACACGGTACTCTCGGTCATAGCCCTTAGCCACGAAGGACTGTACGGCGTCCAGAACGTCTCTCACTTGAGTTGTCATCAATGCACCTCGAGTTCGGATTGTAGGGGTTGCGCGCCGACCGAAGGCGCGCTTTGGCTCCGCGACCGACCAGCACTGAAGATGCGGAGCACCATCATAGCCACTTGGCTCGCTTGAAGCGGACGAACAGGAAAAGACAGAACGTCAGCATTAGGCCGAGCACGACGAAATAGCCGTAAGCTGTGTCCAGCTCCGGCATGTTCCTGAAGTTCATTCCATATATGCCCGCGATGGCCGTAGGGACCGCGAGGATCGCCGCCCAGGCAGCGAGCTGGCGCGTGATGACGCCTGTCCTCTGCGCCTCAAGAAGGCTGCTGAATTCGAAGACCGTGGACAGCACCTGGAGGAGGCCATCGACCATGGACTGGACCCGATCGACATGGTCGGCGACATCGTTGAAGTACGGCCGCACCTCAGCGCTGATGCACGGGAAATGTCCGCGAACGAGCTTGCGCACCAGTTCCGCCATAGCGCCAAGGGTTCGCTGGAAACGCGTCAATTCGCATCGCAAGCCGAAGATGCGCGCGACCTCCGCCCGCCCCAGGAAGTCGTCGAGCGATCGCCTCTCCATCGCGAGCACGTCGTCCTCGATCATTTCGAAGATCGGCAGATACTGATCGACGATGCGGTGAAGGATGGCATGCAGGACGTAGTCGACACCCTTACCAAACTGAGCAGGCGAACCCTCAAGCTGCTCGCGAAGATTGCCAAGCGCTCCGGCGTTGCCGTGACGCACGGTGATCAGATGGTTGTGACCAGTGAAGATCGCGGTCTTGCCGTAGCGTATGCGGTCCCCAACCAGCTCGGCCGTCTGAGCGACGACGTAAAGCTCGCCGTTATAGACTTCGAGCTTCGGCGGGCACATCGGATGCATCGCGTTATCAATCGCCAATGGATGCAGATTGTAGGTCGACTGAAGCGCCCTGAGTTCGCTTTCCGAAGGCTCGCTGAGCCCAATCCAGCAGAAGCCAGATCGGTTCTTGTCGAGCTCAACCCGCTCGTCGATAGCGACTTCGCGGATGCGGCGACCCTCGTTGTAATAGTAAGCGGCGATGACGCTCATGCGGGCCTCGCAGGGATGACCAGGCCCCGCTGCACGGCTGGTCGAGCGAGGCCGCGATCCAACCAACCCCGGACGTTCCGGTGTTCGGCGATGCGCAACAGGTCGCCGGCGTCATAGGTGCTGACCAGGGCATTGACCCAGCCGAGCGTCGCGATGTCGGCGATGGAATAGTCGTCGACGATCCACTCGCGCCCATCCAGCTGGCGATCCAAGATCCCCAGCAGGCGCTTGGACTCGTCGGCGAACCGTTGCTGAGGCCGCTTGTCCTCGTAGTCCTTTCCGCCCCAACGCAGAAAGAAGCCCAGCTGACCGAACATCGGGCCGATCGCCGACATCTGGAAGAATACCCAACTCAGCACCTCATAACGCCTGGCTTGTCCCGGTGGAATCAATCGGCCCGTCTTCTCGGCGAGGTAAACGAGGATCGCACCGGACTCCCAAACGCCGAGCGGCTCACCATCGGGGCCTGACGGATCGATGATCGCAGGGATCCGCCCGTTTGGGTTCAGCGACACGAAAGCGGGGTCTTTGGCCTCGTTTGTGCTGATGTCGATAAAGTGGGGCTCGTATGGCAGGCCGGTCTCCTCGAGCATGATGGAGACCTTGACGCCGTTGGGCGTGGGCGCTGCATAGAACTGCAGGAGATCGGGATTGGAGGCAGGCCAGCGCTTGGTGATCGGATATGACGAAAGGTCTGGCATGCTGGGGCAATCCTACCAAATCGATGGCCGGCAAGCGGCATGACCGCTTGAGGGGCCGTACGAGGACCGCATCGTTCGCCGATGCGGTCCCATTGCTTGCGATGCAGAGCGCTATGTCGCGATAGGCGCTGCAGCTATTCTGCTGCCGCTCCGGTGGTAGGCTGGGTAGCATCAGCGTCTTGACGCTTGGGGAGCACCCAATTCGCGCGCGGGAAATGGCACGTGTAACCGCCCGGGCGCTTCTCGAGATAGTCTTGGTGCTCCGGCTCCGCTTCCCAGAAATCGCCGACAGGCTCGACTTCGGTGACGACTTTGCCGTCCCACAGTCCGGAGGCGTCGACGTCGGCGATCGTCTCCTCGGCGACCCGTTTCTGCTCATCGTCCACATAGTAGATGCCGGATCGATAGGAGAGGCCGCGATCGTTGCCTTGCCGATCTTTCGTCGTCGGGTCGTGGATCTGGAAGAAGTATTCCAGGATGTTACGGTAACTTGTCGCTGCCGGGTCGAAAATGATCTCGATCCCTTCAGCGTGAGTACCGTGATTGCGATAGGTGGCGTTCGGGACGTCGCCACCGGTGTATCCGACGCGGGTCGACACGATGCCGGGCTGCTTGCGGATCAGATCCTGCATGCCCCAAAAACATCCGCCTGCGAGAACAGCGCGCTGATGCATGTTACGCCTCCTCCACCTGATCGAGATATTCGCCGTAGCCCTCGGCTTCCATCTCATCGCGCGGGATGAAGCGAAGGGCGGCCGAGTTAATGCAATAGCGTAGTCCGCCACGGTCGGCCGGACCGTCGGGGAACACGTGGCCGAGATGGCTGTCGCCATGGACCGATCGAACTTCCGTCCGGACCATGCCGTGCGAACTGTCCCGCACCTCGTTCACGTGCGCGGGGACGATGGGCTTGGTGAAGCTGGGCCAGCCGGATTTCGACTCGAACTTGTCCGTCGATGCGAAAAGCGGCTCTCCGGACACGACATCGACGTAGATGCCCGGTTCTTTGTTATCGTTGTATTCACCGGTGAAGGCTCGCTCCGTGCCGTCTTCCTGGGTGATCCGGCGTTGCTCGGGGGTCAGGCGGTCGATCGCTGCCTGAGACTTTTCAAACTTCATGATCGTCTCCAATACTTGGTTTCAGGGCCAAGGCACATTACGGACATCTTATCTTGCTTGACGGTCACCTCGACTATCGCAGTGCCAATTATATTTATCCAATACGCTGTGCGTATAGTTTCGATAGCTCCGCTGTGATCAGCGGCGTTCAGTTCCACGCGTATCTGGCCGCCATCTGCGCGATCTTCCTGATCTCAACCGGCGCCGTGGAGCCAGAGACCGTCGCGATCACGACCTCTCGCTCGAGGACAAACCCATCGATCGGACGCGTAACCAAACCTTGGGCTGTAGCCGACCGCTCCGGAAGGATGCATATGGCCTCGCCGTCTGCGACGACCCGTTGCACCCAATCGTCACGATCGGCCCGGAAGCGCGGCCGCATCAGTACCTCCCGTCGTGCGAAATGGTCTAGGATCTGCTCGCGAAACTCACACTTCAGACGATCAACGAACGGGAACTCCAACAAGTCCTCGCCTCGCACGATATCGCTCGCCGCGAGCGGGTGTTTCGCGGAACAGCCGAGTACGAAGCGCTCACGGAACAGAGGTCGCACATCAAGCTTGCGGTCCGGCCGCGTCTCGCGCGGCAGGATGCATGCGTGATACTTGCCCGACAGCACCTCCGATGTGTCTTCACTCGCCCCGAGCGAATGCATCTTGATCTCGATCGATGGCACTTCTGCCAACGCGCTTTCGAAGAAGGCTGTAAAAAGCTTCGGCCCGACGGTCGGGGCGACGGCGACGTCCAGCACCCGGTGCCTCCCCATGGCCCAGTTTTCAGAATGATGCCGAACACTTTTCATCGCGACTAACATGCGCCGAAACTCAGCCTCCACGTCCTGGCCAAGGCCGGTGAGACGGCTGTTCTTCCCATCGCGATAAATGAGCGGACCGCCGAGCTCTTCCTCCAAGCGGCGGATCGCGCGTGTCAGGCTTGGCTGGGACACACCGCTCAACCGCGCCGCTGCTGTAAAATTCAGCGTCTCGGCCAAGTTGATGAAATAGCTGACCTGATTGAGTTCCATAGCCCTTCGGCCTGCACGCCGTGAATGATGCCGCTTCAGGACCGGTCTTTTCGACCGCCACCAGAAGTATGCGCGACGCATATAATCACGCTTTAGGGGCTTGTCTATATGCGCCACGCATATAAAAAGAATGTCTTGGACGGCTAGTCCGGGCCTGATGGCGCTTCCGCCAGGGCCCAAGGGTTCCGGTGCACCCACTAAGTCGCCGTGGGAGGCTCGACGCTTATGACAGGAAGACCGTTCACGTTTCCCGGTGGTGGAGGCTCTGATCTAGCCGGGTATTTGGAGGCGCCCGAAGGTACGCCTCGCGGCTGGGCTATTTTCGCCCATTGCTTCACTTGCGGGAAAGACAGCCGCGCCGCCGTGTACATCGCACGCGCCCTCTCGCGGGCTGGCATCGGCGTCTTGCGGTTCGACTTCGCCGGCACCGGGATCGAGAGTTCTGCGGATGAAGCGATAAGCTTCGCTTCCGACGTCGATGATCTTAAGGCCGCCGCGGAGGCCATGGCTGTCGCCGGTAAGGCCCCCTCCCTCCTTGTCGGACACAGCCTGGGCGGCACGGCTGCGATCGTAGCCGCCGCCGACTTGCCGGATATCGCAGCGGTAGTGACGATCGGCGCCCCGGCTGATCTTCAGCATATATTGCGCGTCTTTCAACCTGCCGACCTAGACGCGATAGCGAGCGAGGGCGAGGCATCGGTGGAGATTGCTGGCAGGCCCTTCCTGATCCGCCGCAGTTTCCTTGAAACGGTCGACGAAGTGGACATCGAGAGGTCTATCGCTGCCCTTCGACGTCCGGTGCTTGTGATGCATTCACCGGTGGATCAAGTCGTGGGTATCGAGCACGCCTCGCGCATCTTCGTCGCGTCGCGCCATCCCAAGAGCTTTGTTTCGCTCGACACGGCCGATCACCTTCTCACCGATGTCGAAGATGCGAACTACGCCTCAGCTATGGTCGCAGCGTGGGCAAGCCGCTTCCTGCCGCCGCTCGCGGCGGACCTTCCGCAAGTCGAGTTAGCGAATGGAGTCGTGGCGTCGGAAACGTTGGCGGGGAAGTTCCAACTCACGGTCCGTAGTGGCGAGCACACGCTGTTCGCCGATGAACCAGAATCGGTCGGAGGTCTCGGCAGCGGCCTGTCTCCTTACGAACTGGTGTCGGCCGGACTGGCCGCCTGCACGGTGATGACAATGCGTCTTTACGCGAACCGCAAAGGCTTCCCGCTGGAGCGAGCGACGACGACCGTGCGACACGAGAAAGTGGCGGACATGATGCCTCCCGACCGCTTCACGCGCACCGTCTCTCTCGATGGGCCGCTCAGCGATGAACAGCGGGCGCGCATTCTGGAAATCGCGGATCGGTGTCCGGTCGACCTGACACTCGTCCGAGGCTCGGATGTGCAGACCGAACTTTCGAGCGATGCGCAGCCTGCAGGTGCGGCGCCGGCGAACTGATGTGGTGCACAGAGCGGAGGTTGATCGAATGCAGAGTCTGCCCACTACTGACCAGACGCCGACGCGAACCGAGCGAGCGATACTTGCGGGTGGGTGTTTCTGGGGCCTCGAAGATTTACTTCGCCGCGCGAAGGGCGTCGTGACGACGCGTGTCGGCTACATCGGCGGCGAAATGCCGGACCCGACTTACACGAGACACCATGGTCATGCGGAAGCGGTGGAGGTCACGTTTGATCCTTCGATACTGACATATCGTGCTCTCCTGGAACTCTTCTTCCAAATCCACGATCCGACGACATACGAGCAACAAGGTAACGACGTCGGACCAAGCTATCGGTCCGCGATTTTCTACACGTCTGAGAAGCAGATGGACGTTGCTCTGGAGACAATCGCCGAGATCGAAGCGTCGGGGCGCTGGCCGGGACCTGTCGTATCCGAGATCAACCCGGAAGAGCCGTTCTGGGAGGCCGAGCCAGAGCATCAGAAGTACCTCCAGCGTCGACCCGGCGGCTATAGCTGCCACTTCGAGCGACCGGCCTGGCGATTGGACCGAGCGAAACGATGAGCACGCAGGGACGGTCATCAACGATACGGACGCTAAGGCGCTCGCCCCGCGTCGCTAGGTCAGCCGGGTTCTTGCGATGATACCCGAATACGTAATCGCCGGCTTGTGGGGGCTTTTGTCAGGAAGCGGACTTCTGGTGGGGGCGGTTCTTGCGGACGTGCTGTACGGGCGACTCACTCACCGCATGATCTCAGCGGTGATGGGCTTCGGTGGTGGTGTGTTGATTGCCGTGGTCGCTACCGAACTCATCGGTGATCGCGTGTCGGCTGGCCTGGGACCCTTAGCGATCTTTGCGCTGCTCGCAGGGGCCGCAATCTTCAGCGGCACAAACTGGTTTCTCTCTCGCAGGGGCGCGAAGCATCGAAAGCGATGCGGTGAATGCACCGAGCAGGCCACTGAACAGGAGCACCGCGGTAGCGGTGCTGCGATTGCGCTTGGCAGCGTCCTCGACGGCATTCCAGAGGCCCTCGTGATTGGGATGTCCGTGGCTGGTGGAGGCAGGATCAGCCTTGCAGTAGTGGCAGGCTTCTTTTTGGCTAATGTGCCACAGGGTCTATCGAGCACTTCCGGAATGAAGGTCGCGGGCCGATCGCGAAGCTATATCTACGCGGTCTGGATCGGTATTCCGCTACTTGTCTGCATCGCCGCCGGTACGGGAAACCTTCTGCTCGGCTCGGCGTCCACTCAAGCCCCTGCCATTCTGTCGTTCGCAGCCGGCGCGGTCATCGCGATGCTGGCGGAGGCTATGATTCCCGAAGCTTTCGAGAAGGCGCCGCCGTTCATAGGCCTGATCACGGTCGTGGGGTTTCTGGCGGCGTATCTCATCGCTCAACACTGAAACCTGCGACTTCCGGAGCTCTAAGCCTCGCCGCCGTTCTCGCGGTCTACGCCGCGCTCGTGCAACTCGGCATCGATCGGGCAATTCGTGCAGCCCTCGTAACAGCACAAGCGGCAGATGCGGTAGGAATGCTCGAGGTTTTCCAGGCGATCGCGCAGCACGCGTTCAGCAATGCTATAAAGAGCGTCCAACTCGGTAGGGGTGAGGATCGATAGTCCCTCAGCGATCACCTTGTCTCGCGAGGCCAGGACCGCATCGCTCGCGACCTTGCCAGCCTCTGTAAGATGGAGGGACCGCGTGCGCCCGTCAGTCGAATGCTCACGCCGCTCGACCAATCCCTCCGTCGACAAACGGTCCACCAAGCGGACGGTCGCGGCATGGGAAAGTCCCACCCCAACTGACAGCATGCGGATCGATAGCCCTGGCTTATGGGCAATCAACGCAAGCGCCGAGGCGGCGGGTCCAGCTTCTGGCGCCCGCGATGAGGTCGTGTCCCAACGCGTGGTGTAGGAGCGCCAAGGACGGTTCTCCTGAGCGGGG
>NZ_JBSXMU010000052.1:0-25547 GCF_054073225.1 Teichococcus aerofrigidensis | reverse complement strand
CTCCGCGCGTACCGGGCTGGAGACCTCCGGCGCGGCGCGGCCCGGCGCCTTGCGGCGCCGCGGCCGCCCCGGCATGGTTCCCCTCCAAGAACAGTCTCGGAGGGTCCCGGATGCGCCTCGCGGTGCTCAAGGAACGGCGTGGCGGCGAGAGCCGTGTCGCCGCCACGCCGGAAACGGTGAAGAAGTTCAAGGCGCTCGGGTTGGAGGTCGTGGTGGAGAGCGGCGCCGGCCTGGCCGCCGGCCTGACCGACGGCGCCTATCGCGAGGCGGGTGCCGAGGTCGCGCCCGATGCCGCCGCGGCGCTGTCCGGCGCCGGAATCGTGCTCAAGGTGCGGGCGCCGCTCGGCACCGGCGAGGGGGAGGTGGACGAGCTCTCCCTGATCCCGCGCGGCGCGCTGCTGATCGGCGTGCTGGAGGCGCTGGGCGATCCGCAGCGGGCGCGGACCTATGCCGAGCTCGGGCTGGATGCCTGCTCGATGGAGCTGCTGCCGCGCATCACGCGCGCGCAGAGCATGGACGTGCTCTCCTCCCAGGCCAATCTCGCCGGGTACCGCGCCGTGATCGAGGCCGCGGTCGCCTTCGACAAGGGTTTCCCCATGCTGATGACGGCGGCGGGCACCATCCCGGCGGCCAATGTCTTCATCATGGGCGCGGGCGTCGCCGGGCTGCAGGCCATCGCGACGGCGCGGCGGCTGGGCGGTCGCGTCTCGGCCACCGATGTCCGCCCGGCGGCGAAGGAGGAGATCCGTTCGCTCGGCGCCAGCTTCGTGGGCTATGAGGACGAGGAGAGCCAGGCCGCGCAGACGGCGGGCGGCTATGCCAAGCAGCTCTCCGCCGAGTTCTACCGCAAGCAGGCCGAGGTGGTGGCCGGGCATATCGCCAAGCAGGACGTGGTGGTGACCACGGCGCTGGTGCAGGGCCGCCGCGCGCCGACGCTGGTCACCGCCGAGATGGTGGCGAGCATGAAGCCCGGCAGCGTCATCGCCGACATCGCCGCCGATGCGGGCGGCAACTGCGCCCTGACCCGGCCGGGCGAGAGCATCGTGACGGAGAACGGGGTGCGGATCCTGGGCCACCGCAACTGGCCGGGCCGCATCGCCGGCGCCGCCAGCGCGCTCTATGCCCGCAACCTGCTGACCTTCCTGACCACCTTCTGGGACAAGGAGGCGGCGGCGCCGAAGCTGCCGCAGGAGGACGAGATCGTCCGCGGCGTGACGCTGACGCGCGGCGGGGCGGTGGTGCATCCGCAGCTCGCCCCGGCCCAGGCTGCCTGAGGAAACGGACCCGACCGATGAACCCCACCGAACTCGCCATCCAGGCGCAGGCCACCGCCGAGCGTGCCCTGGCGCTGGCCGCGCAGGCCCGCGCCGCCGCCGAGGCCGGGCTGGTCCAGGCCGCGCCGGTCGCCGCCGCCGCCGAGCCCTTCCTGATGCTGCTGACGATCTTCCTGCTGGCCTGCTTCGTCGGCTACTACGTCGTCTGGAACGTGACGCCGGCGCTGCACTCGCCGCTGATGGGCGTCACCAACGCCATCTCCTCGGTCATCATCGTCGGCGCCATCCTGGCCACCGGCCTGGGTGACAGCTGGATCGCCAAGGTCTTCGGCTTCCTGGCGGCGACGCTGGCGGCGGTGAACATCTTCGGCGGCTTCCTGGTGACACGGCGCATGCTCGCCATGTTCGCCGGCAAGAAGAAGGGCTGAGCCGATGGCGCAGACCCTCTCGACCCTGGCCTACCTGGTCGCCTCCGTCCTGTTCATCCTGGCGCTGCGCGGCCTGTCGCATCCGACGACGAGCCGGCGGGGCAATCTCTTCGGCATGGTCGGCATGGCGATCGCCATCCTCGCCACGCTGCTGCGGCCGGGGATGGAGTTCTCCGGCATCGTCATCGTGCTGGTCGGCCTCGTCATCGGCGGCGGCATCGGCACGGTGCTGGCGCGGCGGATCGACATGACGGCGCTGCCGCAGCTCGTCGCGGCTTTCCACTCGCTGGTGGGCCTGGCCGCCGTCTTCGTCGCGGCCGCCGCCTTCTACAATCCCGAGAGCTTCGGCATCG
The DNA here is from genome assembly GCF_054073225.1 of Teichococcus aerofrigidensis. Lineage (NCBI taxonomy): Bacteria > Pseudomonadati > Pseudomonadota > Alphaproteobacteria > Acetobacterales > Roseomonadaceae > Roseomonas > Teichococcus aerofrigidensis. The sequence goes on along the minus strand of NZ_JBSXMU010000052.1, from coordinate 23,492 downwards.
GCCACCCCGGCCACATCCATGGCGGCTCGCTCGTCGAGATGTCGCTCGGTGCCGCGATCGGCGCCATCACCTTCTCGGGTTCCGTCATCGCCTTCGCCAAGCTGCAGGCGCTGATGTCGGGCGCGCCGATCACCTTCCGCTTCCAGCACTGGCTCAATCTCGGCCTCGGCATCCTGCTGGTGGTGCTGGTCGTGGCCTTCGTCGCCACCGGCAGCGGCGTGCTGTTCTGGCTGATCGTGCTGCTGGCGCTGGCGCTCGGCTTCCTGCTGATCATCCCGATCGGCGGCGCCGACATGCCGGTCGTGGTCTCGATGCTGAACTCCTACTCCGGCTGGGCGGCGGCGGGCATCGGCTTCACGCTGCAGAACCTCCTGCTGGTGGTCACCGGCGCGCTGGTCGGCGCCTCGGGCGCCATCCTGTCCTACATCATGTGCAAGGGGATGAACCGCAGCATCGTCAACGTGCTGCTGGGCGGCTTTGGTTCCGAGGCTGGCGGCGCGGCGGCGGGCGGCGGCGCCGCGCAGCCGGCGCGGCCGGTGAAGTCCGGCAGCCCGGAGGACGCCGCCTACATCATGCGGAACGCGCAGAAGATCATCATCGTGCCGGGCTACGGCATGGCGGTGGCGCAGGCGCAGCAGGTGCTGCGCGAGATGGCGGACCTCCTGAAGAAGGAGGGCGCCACGGTGGAATACGCCATCCACCCCGTCGCCGGCCGCATGCCGGGCCACATGAACGTGCTGCTGGCCGAGGCCAATGTCCCCTATGACGAGGTGAAGGAGCTGGAGGAGATCAATCCCGAATTCGCCGAGGCCGACGTGGCCTATGTCATCGGCGCCAACGACGTGACCAATCCGGCGGCCAAGACCGACAAGGCCTCGCCGATCTACGGCATGCCGATCCTCGATGTGGAGCGGGCCAAGACGGTGTTCTTCGTCAAGCGCGGCATGTCCTCGGGCTATGCCGGCGTCGAGAACGAACTGTTCTTCCGCGACAACACCATGATGCTGTTCGGGGACGCGAAGAAGGTGACGCAGCAGATCGTGCAGGCGTTGCAGCACTAGGGCCGGGGATGGGCCGGGGCGAATGCCTCCGGCCCATCCCGGCCACCGATGCGGGGACAGCAGGGAGGGCATGATGCGCCTGACGCCACGGGATGCGGCCAACGGCATCGCCTGGCTCGGCATCCTCCTGCTGATCGGCCTGGCGGCTGTCCTGGTCTCGATCCTGGGTTTCCCCGGCGTTCTTCTCCTTGGACTGCTGACGACCCTGATCTGCGTGCGCGCCGAGCTCGCCGAAGCGGTGCCGACCTGGAGCCGCGCCATGTTCGAATCCCGCATGCGCGGCGCCCCGCCCAGGGGGGAGGCCGCGCTCCGGGAGGAACGAAGGCTTCATCGCGCGTCCCTGAGGTATTATCGGGGGTGCGGCCTGGTCCTGATCGCGGCGGGGCTGGCCGGGACCCTCTGGCAGATCTGGCGCTAGCCGCCCTGGCGGCCCCGACCGGCCGCCCGCCGCCACGTCCGGCGGGGGACGAGCACCCCGCCGCGGTGCGGCACCTTCCCCTGAACCTGCCGTCGCCGGAGCGGGGATCGCCTCCGGCCCCGATCGGGCGCGGCGCGCGGCGGCCCATCCCCGCTGGACAGGCGCGCCCCCGCCGCCGAGACTTCGCCGCCTCATGCGCGACCTGCGGACTCTCGAAACCTTCGTCTGGGTGGCGCGGCTCGGTGGCTTCCGGGCCGCCTCGGCGCGGCTGAACACCACCCAGCCCGCCATCTCCGCCCGCATCGACCAGCTGGAGCGGGATCTCGGCGTGACGCTGTTCCATCGCGGGCAGCGGCCAATCGGGCTGACGCCGGAGGGGGCGGTGCTGCTCGACCATGCCGAGCAGATGCTGGAGAAGCGGGCCGAGATGCTGCGCGCCGTGGCCAGCCCCGCGACCATGCGCGGCACGCTGCGCATGGGCCTGTCGGAGACGCTGGTGCACACCCTGCTGCCGCGCCTGGTGGAGCGGATCGGCGCGGCCTATCCGGCCATCGTGCTCGACATGGTGGTGGACATCACGCCGACGCTGCGCGCCGGGCTGCTGGCGGGGCAGATCGACATCGCCATGATGGCCGGCACGGTGGAGCCGGGGCAGGGGGTGAGCGAGCCGCTCTGCGACTATCCGCTCTGCTGGGTGGCGAGTCCGCGCCTCGGCCTGCCGGAGGGGCCGCTGCGCCTGGCCGAGCTGACGCGCTGGCCGATCCTGAGCTTCTCGCACGGCACCAATGTCTCGGCCGACCTGCGCCGCGCCTTCGCCGCCGCTCCGGCGCCCGGGCTGCGCCTCTGGGGCAGTGCCTCGATCACCGCCATGGCGCGGCTGGCCGAGCAGGGGATCGGCGTCTCGGTCATGCAGGAGGTGCTGGTGCGGCGGGAGCTCGCGGCGGGAACGCTGCGGCCGCTCACGGTCGCGGATGTCACCCTGCCGAGGGTCGGGTTCCACGTGGCCTATCTTCGGCGGCCCGACAGCCACCTCGCCGCCGCCGCGGCGCGGCTGGCGCATGAGGTGGCGGGGGAGCCGCTGCCCGACGAGGGGTGAAGGCCGGCTCCGATAAGAATTCCGGATCAGTCCGATCCAAAATGACAATTCGACAAGGCGCCATGGCTGGAGTGCGATGCGGCGATCATCCGGCGATATGGAGGGCTTCCGGCATGGACCACACCCCACCGCTGCGCGAGACCGGCTATGACCTGCGCCAGCGCATCCGGCGCGGCGCCTGGACCCGCACCACGGAGGGCCTGGCCCCCGGCTATGTCCAGGCCAACCTGGCCATCCTGCCGCGGGCCCTGGCGCCCGACTTCCAGCGCTTCTGCGCGCTGAACCCCAAGCCCTGCCCGCTGCTGGCGAGCTCCGAGCCGGGCGACCCCGCGCTGCCGGGCCTCGGCCGCGACATCGACATCCGCACCGACGTGCCGCGCTACCGGGTCTGGCGCGACGGCGAGCTGGTCGAGGAGGTGGAGGACATCTCCGCCCTGTGGCGCGACGATCTGGTGACCTTCGCCATCGGCTGCTCGCATTCCTTCGAGGAACCGATGCTGGCCGACGGGCTGCGCCTGCGCCACATCGAGCGCGGCCATCCCGTCCCGGTCTACTACTCCTCGATCCCGTGCGTGCCCTCGGGGGTCTTCCACGGGCCGATGGCGGTCTCGATGCGGCCCTTCCGGCCGGCTGACGCGATTCGCGCCATCCAGATCACCTCGCGGTTCCCGGCTGTGCACGGCGCGCCGGTGCATCTGGGCCATCCGGAGCAGATCGGCATCCAGGACCTGGCGAAGGTCGATGACGGCCATCCGACCGAGGTGATGCCGGACGAGATTCCGCTGTTCTGGGGCTGCGGCGTGACGCCGCAGACGGTGGTGCGGGCCTCGCGGCCCGAGTTTTGCGTCACGCATGCACCCGGCCATATGCTGGTGACCGACCTGCTGAACTCCCGCCTTTCCGTCTTCTGAGACCGACAAGGAGCACGACACGCTGATGCCTTCCGCACGTCTCGCCGCCGATATCGGCGGCACCTTCACCGACCTGGCGCTGGAGCGCGGGGCGGAGCGCTGGACCGCCAAGGTGCTGACCACGCCGGCGGCGCCGGAGCGGGGGGTGCTGGAAGGCATCCGCGTGGTGCTGGAGAAGGCGGGGATGACGCCTGCCGATGTCGAGATCTTCATCCATGGCACGACGCTCGCCACCAATGCGGTGATCGAGCGCAAGGGCGCCCGGACGGCCCTGCTGACCACCGAGGGCTTCCGCGACGTCCTCGCGCTCGGCAACGAGTCCCGCTACGACCAGTATGACCTCAACATCCAGCTCCCCCGTCCGCTGGTGCCGCGCCGCTGGCGCGTCGCCGTGCCGGAGCGGCTGGACAATGAGGGCCGCGTCCTGCTGGCGCTGGACGAGGCGGCGCTGCGCGAGCGGATCGCCTTCCTGAAGTCCGAGGGGGTGGAGAGCCTGGCCATCGGCTTCCTGCATGCCTTCGTCAATCCGGCGCATGAGCGGCGCGCCGCCGAGATCCTGGCCGAGGCATGGCCGGAGGTGCCGGTCTCGCTCTCCTCCGAGGTCTCGCCCGAGATGCGGGAGTGGGAGCGTTTCTCCACCACCGTCGCCAATGCCTATGTGCAGCCGCTGATGGCCAGCTACCTGCACCGGCTGCGCGACGGGGTGAAGGAGGCGGGCTTCGCCTGCCCGCTCTTCCTGATGCTCTCCGGCGGCGGGCTGACCACGCTCGACACCGCCGCGCGCTTCCCGATCCGGCTGGTGGAATCCGGCCCGGCGGGCGGCGCCATCTTCTCGGCCCATGTCGCGCGGCAGCGGGGCCTCGACAAGGTGCTCTCCTTCGACATGGGCGGCACCACCGCCAAGGTCTGCCTGATCGACGACTTCGCGCCGCAGGCCAGCCGCACCTTCGAGGTGGCCCGCGTCGGCCGCTTCAAGAAGGGCTCCGGTCTGCCGCTGCGCATCCCGGTGATCGAGATGGTGGAGATCGGCGCGGGTGGCGGCTCGATCGCGCAGCTCGACGCGCTGGGCCGCATCCAGGTCGGCCCCGAGAGCGCCGGCGCCGATCCCGGCCCGGCCTGCTACGGCCGCGGGGGCACCAGGCCGGCGGTGACCGACGCCAATCTGGCGCTCGGCCGCTACGAGCCGGCGCTCTTCGCCGGCGGGCAGTTCCCGCTGCGGACGGAGCCGGCGAAGGCGGCGCTCGCGGCGCATATCGGCGAGGCGCTCGGCCTCTCGCCGGAGATGGCGGCGCTCGGCGTGGTCGAGATGGTCGACGAGAACATGGCCAATGCCGCGCGCGTCCATGCCATCGAGAGCGGCAAGGGCTATGAGGGCCGTGCCGTGATCGCCTTCGGCGGCGGCGGGCCGGTGCATGGCTACCGCGTGGCCGAGAAGATCGGCGTGTCGCGGATGCTGGTGCCCTCCGGCGCCGGCGTCGGCAGCGCCATCGGTTTCCTGCGCGCGCCGGTGGGCTACGAGGTGGTCAAGAGCCTCTATCAGCGCTTCCGCAGCTTCGACACCGTGGCGGTGAACGCGCTGCTCGCCGCCATGTCGGCCGAGGCGCGCGGCGTGGTGGAGCGGGGCAGCTTCGGCGCGGCGCTGGAGGAGAGTCGCATCGCCTATATGCGCTATGTCGGGCAGGGGCACGAGATCGCCGTCCGCCTGCCGGCGCGGGACCTGGAGGGCGCCGATATCGCCGCCATCCGCGCGGCTTATGACACGGAGTACGCCCGCTTCTACGACCGCCCGGTGCCGGGCAGCGATGTCGAGATCCTCTCCTTCGCCGTGACGGTGCAGACCGTGCTGCCGGGGGTGGCGCCCGCCGCCGAGGCCGCGCCGGCCGCGGCGCCGGCCCCGGTCCGGACCCAGGCCGTGCGCGACACCAGCAGCGGCGCCGTGGCCGAATGGCCGGTCTATGACCGCGAACAGGTCTCGCCCGGCGCCCTGCTCTCCGGCCCCTGCATCGTCGCGGAGGCGGAGACCAGCACCCTGGTCGGCCCCGGCTGGACCTGCCGGATGGATTCCCTCGGTTACCTCGAGCTGACGAAGGAGGCCGCGTGATGGACGCCCTCGAGACCATCCAGCGCCAGATCCAGTGGAACCGCCTTATCGCGGTGGTCGAGGAACAGGCGCAGACCATGATCCGCACCGCCTTCTCGACCACGGTGCGCGAGGCGGGCGATCTCTCGGCCGGCATCTTCGACCTCCAGGGGCGCATGCTGGCCCAGGCCGTCACCGGCACGCCGGGCCACGTCAATTCGATGATGGAATCCGTCGGCCACTTCCTCGCCAAGTTCCCGGCGGAGACGATGAAGCCGGGGGACCACTACATCACCAACGACCCCTGGCTCGGCACCGGTCACCTGCATGACCTGACCGTGGTCTCGCCCGCCTTCCGGGACGGGAAGATCGTCGGCCTCTTCGCCAACACCGCGCATGTCATCGATGTCGGCGGCCTCGGCATGGGGCCGGAGGGGCGCAGCGTCTTCGAGGAGGGGATGTACATCCCCATCGTCAAGTGCTTCGACCAGGGCGTCGCCAACGAGACCTTCTTCGACTTCATCCGCGCCGGCAGCCGCACCCCGGTCGAGCTGGAGGGCGATGTCTATTCGCTCTGCGCCTGCAACGACGCCGGCATCAAGCGGCTGGTCGAGATGCTGGACGAGTTCGGCATGGACAGCATCGACCCGCTGGCCGGCTACATCTTCGACAGCTCGCTGAAGGCGACGCTGGCCGAGATCGCGAAGCTGCCCGGCGGCACCTACCGCGCCGAGATCGCCTCCGACGGCTATGAGGCGCCGGTGACGCTGAAGGCGGCGATGACCATCCATGGCGATCGCATCGTGGTGGACTATGCCGGCACCTCGGGCCTCTCGGGGCGCGGCATCAACGTGCCGCCGGCCTATACGCGCGCCTATGCCTGCTTCGGCATCAAATGCGTCGTCGCGCCCGAGATCCCGAACAACTGGGCGAGCCTCGCCCCGTTCCAGATGCAGATCCCCGAAGGGTGCATCCTGAACGCGCCGCGGCCCTTCCCGGTCTCGGTCCGGCATGTGGTGGGCCAGCTCCTGCCGGACCTGATGATGGGCTGCCTGCACCAGGCGGTGCCCGATCGGGTGGTGGCGGAGGGCTCCTCCTGCCTGTGGAACCCGCCGCTGCGCGGCGGCGCCCAGGTCTCGGGCGGCGAGGCCGAGCTGCCGGACTTCGAGATCATCACCTTCAACTCCGGCGGCACCGGCGCGCGGCGCGGCTTCGACGGGCTGGACGGCACCGCCTTCCCCTCCGGCGTGCGCACCATGCCGGTGGAGGCGACCGAGAACGTGGCGCCGGTGATCTTCTGGAAGAAGGAGCTGCGGCCGGATTCCGCCGGCCCGGGCCGCACCCGCGGCGGCTTCGGGCAGGTGATGGAGATCGGCACCAAGGGCGAGGCCGAATTCGCCGTGAATGCCATCTTCGACCGCGTGGCCAACCCGCCGAAGGGCCGCGAGGGCGGCGGCGAGGGCGCGCCGGGCTGGGTCGGGCTGGCGGATGGCACGGTGCTGCGCACCAAGGGCTACCAGGTCATTCCGAAAGGGCGGCGCCTGCTGCTGAAGCTGCCTGGTGGCGGCGGCATGGGCAGCGCGCTGGAGCGCGATCGCGCCCTCGTCGCCGCCGATGTCGCGGACGGGCTGGTCAGCGAGGAGGCGGCGAAGCGCGACTACGGCGCCTGAGGCCGGCAGGGGCGGTGCGCGGCGGGGCCCCGGGCCCCGTCTCGAGACGATCGTCCCGGAGGAGTAGCGCGGCGCCTCAGCGCGGCCCGCGCTCGCGGTTGAACGCCAGCTCCTCCGGCGTCAGCACGAAGCCGAGCCAGATGGTCTTGCCCGCCGCCTCCTGCGGATTGCCGGGCAGGCGGATCAGCAGCTCCTCGCCCTCGCTCCGCACCCGCGCGACATTGGGCGGGAACTCCACCTGCAGCACATAGGCCGCGCGGTCACGGATGCTTTCACCCTCGGCCACGGCCACCATATAGGGGATCTGGGCGGTGCGGCCCTGGGCCGCCGGCCCGCGCTCGGCGGTGAAGGCCGGCGTCAGGGTGACGTCCAGCCCGGCATGCTTCGGGGCGTAGTCGCATTTCGCCTGGAAACCCGCGAGGGAGGCATTCAGCGTCATGGCCGTCAGATCGCGCCCGCCGCCCGGGCGGAACCGCGTCAGGTCCGCCGCGTCGGCCAGCACGGCCACATGCGGGCAGGGGGCGGTGGCCTCCGCCAGCAGTGGCGCCGGGCTGCCGCCGCACCCTGCCAGCAGCAACAGCGCGCCTCCCGCCGCCGCCACGCCACCCCGGAGCTTCCATGCCTTGACCATGCCGCCTGTCTTCCCCTTAGTGCCGTTGAATCGCCGCCCGGCTTTCCGGCCGACCCTCGCCGCATGAATGACCACGCCCCCATCGAACAGGCTCGCATGACCGTCAAGCCCGCCCTCCACGTCCTGCTCGCCGGCCCGCGCGGCTTCTGCGCCGGCGTGGACCGCGCCATCCGGATCGTCGAGGAATCGATCCGCCGCTTCGGCGCGCCGGTCTATGTGCGCCACGAGATCGTGCACAACAAGTTCGTGGTGGAGAACCTGGAGGCCCAGGGCGCCATTTTCGTCGAGGAGCTGGACGAGGTCCCGGAGGACGCGCCCGTGGTGTTCAGCGCCCATGGCGTGCCCAAGGCGGTGCCGGCCGAGGCGCGGCGGCGGCAGATGATCTACCTGGACGCGACCTGCCCGCTGGTCAGCAAGGTGCACCGCGCCGCCGAGCACCAGGCGGCGGCCGGGCGTCATATCCTGCTGATCGGCCATGAGGGCCATCCGGAGGTGGTCGGCACCATGGGCCAGCTGCCGGAGGGCGCCTTCACCCTGATCGAATCGGTGGAGGATGCCGAGGCCAAGCCGGTGCCCGACCTGCCGCTGACCTACACCACCCAGACCACGCTCTCGGTCGAGGATACGGAGGGGATCGTGGCGGCGCTGCGCCGGCGCTTCCCCGACATGGCCGAGCCGACCAAGGACAGCATCTGCTACGCCACCACCAACCGCCAGGCGGCGGTCAAGGCGATCGCCGCCCGGTCCGAGCTGATGGTGGTGGTGGGCGCGCCCAATTCCTCCAACAGCGTCCGGCTGCGCGAGGTGGCGGAGCGGGCCGGCTGCCCGCGCGCCATCATGGTGCAGCGGGGCGCCGAGCTGGACCCCGGACTGGCCCGCGGCCTCTCCACCATCGGCATCAGCGCCGGCGCCAGCGCGCCGGAGGTGCTGGTGGAGGAGGTGCTGGACCGGCTGCGCGAGCACTTCGCCGTGACCACCGAGGAGGTGGTGGTGGCCGAGGAGACCATCACCTTCAAGCTGCCGCCCGCCCTGGTCAAATAGCCGCTTCCTGCGTACTGACACCTGCGGCGCGGTGCGGACCCCGCGCCGGGGCAACCAGCATGGGGCGCGGATGGCGGTCTATACCGAGGTCACGGACGAGGCGCTGCGCGCCTTCCTGGCCGATTATGCACTGGGCGAGCTGCTCGCCTTCCGCGGCATCGCGGAGGGTGTGGAGAACAGCAACTACGCGGTGAAGACCAGCCATGGCGACTTCATCCTGACGCTCTACGAGAAGCGCGTCGACGCGGCCGAGCTGCCCTGGTTCCTCGGGCTGATGCGCCATCTGGCCTCGCGCGGGGTGTCCTGCCCGCTGCCGGTGGCGGCGCGGGACGGGGTCGCGCTGCGCGACCTGGCCGGGCGGCCGGCGGCGATCTGCACCTTCCTCCCCGGCACCTGGCCGCGCCGGGTGCGGCAGCAGCACTGCGCGCCGCTGGGCGCCGCCCTGGCGCTGCTGCACGCGGCGGGGGAGGGCTTCCGCGCCGAGCGCCCGAACGGCCTCGGCCCCCGCGCCTGGGCACCGCTGCTCGACCGCTGCCGCGAGGCCGGTGACACGGTGCAGGCCGGCCTGATCGCCGAGCTCGACGGGCATCTGGCCGGCATCCAGCGCGACTGGCCGCACGACCTGCCGCGCGGCCACATCCACGCCGATCTCTTTCCCGACAACGTCTTCTTCCTGGAGGAGGAGCGCGGCACGCCGCGCGTCTCCGGCCTGATCGACTTCTACTTCGCCTGCACCGACTTCCTGGCCTATGACCTGGCGATCTGCCTCAATGCCTGGTGCTTCGAGCCGGACCTGTCCTTCAACGTGACCAAGGCGCGGGCGCTGCTCGGCGCCTACCGGGCGCTGCGGCCGCTGGGTGCGGCCGAGCTGGAGGCGCTGCCGGTGCTCTGCCGCGGCGCCGCCATCCGCTTCCTGCTGACCCGGCTCTACGACTGGACGCACACGCCGCCCGGCGCGCTGGTGACGCGCAAGGACCCGCTGGAATATCTGCGCCGCCTGCGCTTCCACGCCGAGGCCCGGGATGCCGCCGCCTATGGCCTCTGACGTCTTCGCGGAAGCCCCTTCCGAGGCCGCCGGCCGCATGGTCGAGATCTGGACCGACGGCGGCTGCAAGCCCAACCCCGGCCCCGGTGGCTGGGCCGCCATCCTGCGCTATGGCGAGGCCGAGAAGGAACTCTCCGGCCACGATCCCGCGACCACCAACAACCGCATGGAACTCACCGCCGCCATCATGGCGCTGGAGAGCCTGAAGCGGCCCTGCACCGTGCTGCTGCACACCGACAGCGAATACGTCCGCAACGGCATCAGCCGCTGGATCAACGGCTGGGTGCGCAACAACTGGCGCAACGCCGCCCGCGACCCGGTGGCGAACATGGAGCTGTGGCAGCGCCTGCTGGCGGCGGCGAAGCCGCACCGGGTGGAATGGCGCTGGGTGCGTGGCCATGCGGGGGATGTGATGAACGAACGCGCCGACCGGCTGGCCACGGCGGCGCGGCAGAGCGGTGGGGCCTGAGCGGAACCGCCGCCGTCCGGGGCCGGTGTCGGAGCATCTGCTCCCGATCCGGTCATTCGCCTGATCGGGATCTCCGCTAGCTCCGCTTGCCGCGCTTGCGGGATGGGGCCTTGCCCTTGGGGCCGCCGGCCGCGCCGCCGGTCCAGAAGGCGGTCATCGCCTGCGCGGCGGTCCGCGCCGCCTGGGACCGCTGTCGCCCGGCCTGGCCGGCCATGACGCCGCGCGCCGCGCCGGTCCAGGCATTGGCGCCACTCAGCATCAGGCTGAGCAGCAGGTTCTTCTTCATCCAGGGATTCGGCACGGGACCTCCTGTCGCGGCGCCCGGGACCCGGCCCGACGCCGCCGGACGGGAAGCGCCCGGGCGCGGGCAGGGTTGCGCCGCGCCGGCCACTTCCCCGTCGCCCGGCTCAGAGTGCGATGCGCGCCACGCTCTCCAGGTCCAGCGAGCCGCGCTTCGGCGCCGCCTTCACGGTGGCGAAGAGCGCCTTGCCCTGCTCGTCCAGCGCCAGGCTGTTGGGGTGCACCGGCAGCGGGACGCTGGCGCGCCGCTCGAGGCTGTCCAGCGCTAGCACGGTCACCACCCCGCCGGCGCGGCTGCTGACATAGAGCTGGTTGCGCCCGGCATCCGCCAGAAGCGCCACCGGCCCCTCGGGCACCGGCCCCTCGGCCAGCAGCTTGCCGGTCTCCGGGTCCAGCGCCACCACCCGGTTGCCCGGATTGCGCGAGGCGAAGCCCGGCACGTTCTTCTCCTGCATCTTGCGGATGCCCTCGAGGCCCTGGTCGACCGCCAACAGCCGCTGACGCGGCGCGTCCCAGGCGAGGTTCAGCGGCTGCTCGGCGCCGCCGGCGGCGAACTGCTTCACCACCGCCAGGCTCTCGGTATTCACGGTGACGAGCTGGCCTGCCAGGGTGGAGACGAAGACGCGGTCGCCCGAGGGATGGAGGGCGATGCCGCTGGCGCCGGGCCCGATGCCGGAGACGGTCCTGGTCAGGCGCAGCGCCCTGGTGTCCACGACGTAGAGCACGCCGTCCTTGAGCGACAGGCCGGCGAGGTAGAGGCGGCCGCGGGCCGGGTCGAGCGCCAGGCGGCGCAGGCCGTAGGGGGCCTCCTCCTTGCCGTCCTCGCCGCGCACCTTCGGCGCCAGGGTCAGCGTGCCGACCACGCTGTTCGCCGCGACGTCGATGGCGCTGACCGCGCCGTCGATCGCGTGGCTGACATAGAGCCGGCCGGCCGCATCGTCGAGGATCACGCCGAAGCCCTTCAGCGGCAGCGGGATCTCGGCCTGCACCGCCAGCGTCTGCGGGTCGAGGCGGAAGACGCGGCTCGGCGGGGCGCCCTCGCTGAAGCCGCCGGCCGAGGCGACGAAGAGGGCACGCTGGCGCGGGCTGTAGGCCAGCTCGTAGAGGTGCGGGGCCAGCTCCTGCCGGGTGGCCAGGCGCTGCGCCAGGGCCGGGCGCGCACCCAGCAGCGGGGCCAGCAGGCCGGCCGCGCCCAGCCCGAGGGCGTGGCGGCGGGTCAGCGGGAACGGGTGGGAAGGCTGCGGCATGATGGGTCCTCCGGCGCCGGATGGCGCGGTGTGCCTATACGATAATGATAATCATTTTCAAGCGGGAGCCGGCCTTACCCGCCCCGGCGGCAGACCAGCCTGGGCTGGCGCAGCGGCTGGTTCGGCGCCAGCCGCTTCGGCAGCGCCAGGGCCGGGCGCAGGCCGGGCGCGCAAAGCCCCTGGCCCAGCCGCGCCGGCAGCGGCACCTGCCCGCCGCGGCCCCAACCGGCGCCGAGCCGCGCCATGGCGACCCGGCGGCTATAGGCCAGGCCGCGCTCCGCCTCGCCCGAATGGTAGCGCGCGATGGCCCGGCCCCAGTCGCCATGCGCGGCATAGAGGCTGCGCAGGAAGCGGATGGCGTAGCGGACATTGGCACGCGGCTCGAAACCCTCCTCCAGGCTGGCGAAGGCCTGGGGGTGGTGCATCAGGTTCACCTGCATGCAGCCGATGTCGATCGAGCGGGTGCCCCCGGCCAGCCGCGCGGCGACGGCGGCGATGGCGCTGTTCTTGCTCGGCGCGGTGAAGCCCTCACCGGCGGCGTTCCAGGTCCAGGGCCAGGAGGCCGGGCGGCCGGAAGGGTCGGTGCCGCCGCTTTCCACCAGGGCGATGGCGCCGAGCAGGCCGGGCGGCAGGCCGGAGCCCGGCTCCTCCGCCGCGATCGCCTGGCGGCAAAGCTGCCAGTCCGCGGCGGCGCGCTGCGCCCGGGCCGGGCCGGCGCTGAAAGCGAGGCAGAGCAACGGGGCCAGCAGGAGCGGCAGGAGGCGCATGGCCAGCAGATGCCTTGCGGCGCGCACCCGGGTCAAGGGTGGCGGGGGGGGGGAGGTGTGGCGGGGGTCGGGCGTGACCGGAGGGCGGCGCGGGCCGCCGCGCCGCGCGATCCCCGCTTGCGCAGCGCTCCGCGCTCGGGCATGAGGGCCTGACCCGCTGATCCCACGCGGGAGAGAGTGGCGCATGCCATCGCCGAAGGCGCAACCGGCCCCCGGAAACGCTCAGGCACAAAGGGCCGCGTGGGGAAGGGGCCTCTGGAAAGCCCGGCGCCTGGCGACAGGCAATGGCACCGACGGAGTAAGGCGCGCAACGCCCGCGCTGAATCTCTCAGGTCATCGGACAGAGGGGGGCCACAACCCTGACCCGCCACGCGCGAGCGCGGCGCTGGAGGTTCCGTGGCCGAGACCCTGCTTGAAACGCCCCTGGCGTCCCTTCACCGTGAGCTCGGCGCCCGGATGGTGCCCTTCGCCGGCTATGCCATGCCGGTGCAGTACCCGGCGGGCATCCTGGCCGAGCATCTGGCGACGCGGCGCGGCGCCACGCTGTTCGATGTCTCGCATATGGGCCAGGCGGAGCTCCGGGGCGAGGGCGCGGCGGAGGCGCTGGAGCGGCTGACGCCCGCCGATGTACGGATCCTGAAGCCGGGGCGGCAGAAGTACGGCCTGCTGACCACCGAGGCCGGCGGCATCCTCGACGATTTCATGGTCGCCAATCTCGGGGACCGGCTGTTCCTGGTGCTCAACGCCAGCCGCAAGGATGTGGACTGCGCCGCCATCGAGGCCGCGCTGCCCGCCGGCGTCACGCTGAACCGCCTGCCGGACCGTGCCCTGCTGGCCTTCCAGGGGCCGGCGGCGGTGCCCGCCCTGGCGGCGCTGGCGCCGGATGTGGCGGCGTTGCCCTTCATGGGCGTGGCCGCCACCCGCATCGGCGACATCCCCGTCCTGGTCAGCCGCAGCGGCTATACCGGCGAGGACGGCGTCGAGATCAGCGTCGCCGCCGACCGGGCCGAGATCCTGGCCCGCGCCCTGCTGGCCCTGCCGGGAGCCGCCCCGGCCGGGCTGGGCGCGCGGGATTCGCTGCGGCTGGAGGCCGGGCTCTGCCTCTATGGCAATGACATCGACGAGACGACCAGCCCGGTCGAGGCCGGCCTGACCTGGACCATCGGCAAGCGCCGCCGCACGGAGTGGAACTTCCCCGGCGCCGCGCGCGTTCGCGAGGAACTGGAGAACGGTCCGGCGCGGCTGCGCGTCGGCATCCTGCCCGAGGGCCGCCAGCCGGCCCGCGCCCACACCGCCATCGCGCTGGGCGGCGAGACGGTGGGCGAGGTGACGAGCGGCACCTTCGGCCCCTCGCTGAACGGCCCCTGCGCCATGGGCTATGTGGCGCGTGGCCATGCCGCCGACGGCACGGCGCTCGAACTGATGGTGCGCGGCAGGGCGATTCCCGCCCGGGTCGCCGCCACCCCCTTCATCCCTCACCGTTACGCCCGATAAGGACCGCCACCATGGCCGAGCTGAAATTCTCCCGCGACCACGAATGGGTCCGGCTGGACGGCAATATCGCCACCATCGGCATCACCGACCACGCGCAGACCGCGCTGGGCGATGTGGTCTTCGTCGACCTGCCCGAGGCCGGGCGGCAGGTGGCGGCGGGCGACGCCGTCGCCGTGGTGGAGAGCGTGAAGGCGGCGTCCGACGTCTATGCCCCGGTCGGCGGCACCATCACCGAGAGCAACGCCGCGCTGGCCGACGACCCGGCCATGGTGAACAGCGCCGCGCAGTCGGAGGGCTGGTTCTTCAGGATGGAGGTGGCCGACCCCTCCGAGCTGGATGCGCTGATGGATGCCGAGGCCTACCAGGCCTTCGTCGACAGCGAAGCCTGAGCGGACGCGGAAGGGGAGCGGGCATGAGCAGCGCCATTGACGAGCTGAACCGGCTCGAGGACCACGCGGCCTTCGGCAGCCGCCATATCGGGCCCTCCGCGGCCGAGGTGGCGGAGATGCTGAAGCTGGTGGGCGCCGAGAGTCTCGAGGCGCTGGCCGAGCGGACCGTGCCCGCCGCCATCCGCGGCCAGGATTTTTCCCAGTTGCCTGCTCCGGTGTCGGAAGCGGAGGTCATCGCCGAGCTGCGTGGCCTGTCGGAGCTGAACACGCCGCTGCGCTCGCTGATCGGCATGGGCTATCACGGGACGCATGTGCCGCCTGTGATCCTGCGCAACGTGCTGGAGAACCCCGGCTGGTACACGGCCTACACGCCCTATCAGGCGGAGATCGCCCAGGGGCGGCTGGAGGCGCTGGTCAACTTCCAGACCATGGTCTGCGATCTCACCGGCCTGCCGGTCGCCAATGCCTCGCTGCTGGACGAGGCGACGGCGGCGGCCGAGGCGATGGCGCTGGCGCTCGCCGCCACGCGCGGCCGCTCGCACACCCTGCTGGTCGCCGATGACGTGCACCCGCAGACGCTGGCGGTGATCCGCACCCGCGCCGAGCCGCTGGGGCTCACGGTCGAGGTCGTGCCGGTGAGCGGGATCGCCGCCGCCTGCGGGGCGCGGAAGCCCTTCGCCCTGGTGCTGCAATATCCCGGCACGACCGGCGCGGTGCGCGACATCGCGCCCGAGATCGCCGCCGCGCAGCAGGCGGGTGGGCTCGCCATCGTCGCGGCCGATCCGCTGTCGCTCACGCTGCTGACGCCGCCAGGCGAGATGGGCGCCGATGTCGTCATCGGCTCCAGCCAGCGCTTCGGCGTGCCGATGGGCTATGGCGGGCCGCATGCCGCCTATATGGCGGTGAAGGATGCCTACAAGCGGCTGATGCCCGGGCGCCTTGTCGGCGTCTCGGTCGATGCCGCGGGGCGGCCAGCCATGCGCCTCGCCCTGCAGACGCGCGAGCAGCATATCCGCCGCGAGAAGGCGACCTCGAACATCTGCACCGCGCAGGTGCTGCTGGCGGTGATGGCCGGGATGTACGCCGTGTGGCACGGGCGCGAGGGGCTGACGCGCATCGCGCGGCGCGTGGCCCTGCAGGCGCGGCTGCTGGCCGATGCGGCGCGGCGCGCGGGCTTCACGCTCCGCCACGACGCCTTCTTCGACACCGTCGCCATCGAGGCCGGTGACCGCGCCGATGCGCTGATGGCGGGCGCCCTGGCCGACGGCTTCAACCTGCGCCGCATCGACGCCACGGGCGTCGGCATCGCGCTGGACGAGACGGTGACGCGGCGCGAGCTGGAGACACTGGTGGCGCTGCTCGGCGCCGTGGGCGGGGCGAAGCCGGCGCTGGCGGAGCTCGAGGGGCAGGGCGGCATCCCGGATGCGCTGGCACGCCACTCGGCCTTCCTGACGGCCGCCGTGTTCAACACGCACCATTCGGAGCACGCCATGCTCCGCTACCTCAAGTCGCTCGAGGACAAGGACGTCGCGCTGAACCGCAGCATGATCCCGCTGGGGTCCTGCACGATGAAGCTGAACGCGACGGCGGAGATGATCCCGGTCACCTTTCCGGGCTTCGGCAGCATCCACCCCTTCGCGCCGGTCGATCAGGCGGCGGGCTATATCGCGCTGGTGCGGCGGCTGGAGAGCTGGCTCGCCACCATCACCGGCTTCGCGGGCGTCTCGCTGCAGCCCAATGCCGGCAGCCAGGGCGAGTATGCCGGGCTGCTCGCCATCCGCGCTTGGCACCGGGCCAATGGCCAGGGCGAGCGCGACATCTGCCTGATCCCCTCCTCGGCGCATGGCACCAACCCGGCCTCGGCGGTGATGGCGGGGATGCGCGTCGTCGTCGTCGGCTGCGACAAGGACGGCAATGTCGATCTGGCCGATCTGGAGGCCAGGATCGCGCAGCATGCCGGGAAGCTCGCGGCGCTGATGATCACCTATCCCTCGACGCATGGCGTGTTCGAGGAGGAGATCATCCGCATCTGCGACGCGGTGCACGCGGCGGGCGGGCAGGTCTACATGGACGGCGCCAACATGAACGCGCAGGTGGGCCTCACCGCCCCCGGCCGCATCGGCGCCGATGTCTGTCACCTCAACCTGCACAAGACCTTCTGCATCCCGCATGGCGGCGGGGGGCCTGGCGTCGGGCCGATCGGCGTGGCGAAGCACCTGCTGCCGCACCTGCCGAACCACCCGCTGCTGAAGGAGGCCGGGCCGGCGACGGGCTATGGGCCGGTCTCGGCGGCGCCCTTCGGCAGCGCCTCGATCCTGCCGATCAGCTACGCCTATATCCGCATGATGGGGGCCGAGGCGCTGACGCGCGCGACGCAGGTCGCCATCCTCAACGCCAACTACATCGCCAGGCGGCTCGAGGGGCACTTCCCCGTGCTCTACAAGGGCGCGCGCGGCATGGTGGCGCACGAGTGCATCCTGGACTGCCGCGGCTTCCAGCAGGGCGGCGGCGTGCTGGTCGAGGACATCGCCAAGCGCCTGCAGGATTACGGCTTCCACGCGCCGACCATGTCCTGGCCGGTCAGCGGAACGCTGATGGTGGAGCCGACCGAGAGCGAGCCCAAGGCCGAGCTGGACCGGTTCTGCGACGCCATGATCGCCATCCGTGCCGAGATCCGCGCGGTGGAGCAGGGCCGCATGGACAAGCTCGACAACCCGCTGAAGAACGCGCCGCACACCGCCACCGAGATCGCCGCCGCCGACTGGGCGCATCCCTACAGCCGCGAGCAGGCGGCCTATCCGCTGCCCTTCGTGGCGGCGAACAAGTACTGGCCGCCGGTCAAGCGGGTGGACAACGTGTATGGCGACCGCAACCTGGTCTGCACCTGCGCGCCGCTGGAGGACTACGCCCAGGCGGCCGAGTGAGCCGCGGCCCCGTCCGGCCGGGGGGCGCGTTCCCTCAGCCGGGCGGCAGGGGGAGGCGGCTCCGGTCCTTCAGCCGGTCGAGCACGATCGAGGAGCGCAGCCGGGCGACGCTCTCATGCGCCAGCAGCTCCTCGTTCACCAGCCGCGACAGGCCAGCGAGATCGGGCACGATGGCCTTCAGCAGGTAGTCGGTGTCGCCGGTCAGCGCATAGGCCATCCTGGATGGCGTCGACGCGGGCCAGGAGATCGCGGAAGCGGCGCGCATTGTCGCCGCTGTGCGCCTTGAGCGTGACCTGGATGAAGGCCTGGACGTGCAGGCCAAGGGCCGCGGCGTCGAGTCCGGCGCGGTAGCCGCGGATCAGCCCGGCGGCCTCGAGCGCCGCGCGCCGGCGCGAGCATTGCGAGGCGGAAAGGCCGATGCGCTCGCCAAGCTGCTGGTTGGTCAGCCGCGCATCGGCCTGCAGCGCCGCCAGCAGGCGCAGGTCGAGCCGGTCGAGCTCGAAGCTTTCGTGCAGGGGCCGCTCCTTCCCCGCGTCTTTCCCGCATCCTGGACCGGATCGGCCGCCGCTATGCAGGCCCCTTGCGCGGGCGGAGGGCTAGCCTTGCGAATGAGAAACGCCGCAAGGAGGCCTCCGATGGGACCGTTCCCGCATGACGCGCCGGGCGCCGCCATCAGCGCGCGGAACCCGATGGGGACGGATGGCTTCGCCTTCGTCGAATACGCCTCGCCCGAGCCGGAGCGGCTGCATGCGCTGTTCCGGCCGATGGGCTTCACCGCCGTGGCGCGGCATCGCGGCAAGGCCGTCACGCTCTACCGACAGGGCGACATCGACGACCTGCTGAACGAGGAGCCGGGCAGCCAGGCGATGCGCTTCGCCGCCGCGCACGGCCCCTCGTGCCGTCTATGGCCTTTCGCGTGGTCGATGCGGAGCAGGCATGGCGCCGCGCCCTCGCGCTCGGCGCCGAGCCGGCCGAGGCCGTGCCGGGCACGCCGGTGATGGCCGCGCCGGCGATCAAGGGCATCGGCGGCAGCCTGCTCTACTTCATCGACCGCAAGACGCGGCTGCTGCTGCGGATCTTCTCCGCCAACGTGATCGGCCCGGTCTTCTTCGAGTTCATCGAGCGCAAGGGCGATGACGGCTTCGGCGAGGGCAGTTTCCGCGCCCTGTTCGAGAGCATCGAGGAGGACCAGCTGCGCCGCGGCGTGCTGTCGCGCGCCCGCGCCCCGGCGGACGAGGCGGCGGGCTAGCCATCCCCGTCCACCTCCCCCGGGGGGGCCACCTCCAGCCGCTGCAACGGCCTTCCGTTCCCGACCACGGGATAGGCGGCATTCCGCCGTTCCCCCCTCCCCGGCGGCATCCTGACCGGGGAGTATTCCCTCCCGGCGCGGCGCCGCTTGCGCCCGGCATGGCAGCTGGGCCATGGGAGGGAATGCTCCGGCGGTTGCGCGGGGGAAGGGCCTGGAGCCGGCGCGATGGACGACGACGCGATTCCCGACTGGACGGTGCTCGGCAGCCGCAGCGTGCTGCGCGACCGCTGGATCGACATCACCGCCGACCGCTGCCGCGACGCGCGCGGCAATATCCTCGAGGACTTCTACACCTTCGCCTATCCGGACTGGGTGAATGTCGTCGCCATCACTCCGCGCGACGAGCTGGTGCTGGTGCGGCAGTACCGGCACGGCTGGCGGGGACGGGTGCTGGAGCTGCCGGCCGGCGCCATGGATGCGGGGGAGGACGACCCGGCCGTGGCCGGCGCGCGGGAGCTGCGCGAGGAGACCGGCTATGCCGCGCCCGGCTGCCGGCTGGTCTCGACCCTCAGCCCCAACACGGTGACGCACCGCAACCGCTGCCACGCCGTGCTGGCGCTCGGCGCCGAGTTGCGGCACCCGACGGCGCATGAGGCGGGCGAGGACATCACCGTCGAGCTCTGGCCGCTGCCCGAGGTGCTGGCGCGGCTGGGGGAGGGGCTGCTGCCGCAGGTGATGCATGTCTCGGCGCTGCTGCTGGCGCTCTCGGCGGCCGGGCGGCTCGATCTGCGGCTGCGGCCCTGAGGCGCGGTGCCGGTCCCGCCGCGCGGCGGGCCATGCGGCCGCCGCGCGGTTCGTGCCAGGCCGCCTGGCATCAGCGCCGCGGCCCCTGGCCATCCGGCGGCAGGTCCACACCGGCAAGGGCGCCGCGCCGCGGCTGGGGGGCGGAGTAGAGGATCTGCAGGCCTTCCCCCTCGCTCACGGTCTGCGCCAGCATGGGAGGCTGCTCGGCGGCGGCGTCCCGGTAGGTGATGGCGCCGTTCTCGCCGCCCGTCACCGAGAGCACGGCGCCGCCGCCCACCATGTTGAGGCGGTGGTCCTGCCCGTAGAGGACGGTGAAGTTCTCGCCCTCGCTGAGCACGGAAAGTCCCGCCTGCTGGGCGATGGCCGGACCGCAGGCGGCGATCCCGGCGGCGATCCCCGCGGAGATCAGGCAGCGGGCGCGTGCGGTGATGAGGATTGTCATGACACGTCCTGGGTCTTGTCGCGCAGAGGAGGATCTCTGCGGGGCGGAACTTCGCAGGATGGGAAATGTAAGAATGTGTCTGGACGCACAAAGCGGAGTCGCCCCCGCCCGCCGACCCTCAGCCCGCCGCCCGCCGCAGCCGTCCGTGCAGGAAGGCGAGCACCGCCGCCTCCTCCGGCCGCAGCGCGGGGAGCGTCCCGCTCAGCTCCGCCTCCACCTGGCGCTTCACCTGCAGCAGCAGCGCGCCGGACATGTAGCCCTCCAGCACCTCGGGATGGACATAGCAGGTGCGGCAGATGGTCGGCGTGTTGCCGAGCCGGGCCGCCGCGCGCTCGATCGCCTGCCGGACGTTGCGCCGGGCGGCGGCCTCGGTGTCGGCGCGCTCGAACTCGCTCAGCGCCATGGCGGCGAGCACCGTGCCGGCCCAGGTGCGGAAGTCCTTGGCGGTGATGTCGTGGCCGGAGATCGCGCGCAGATAGGCGTTCACGTCGGCGGAATCGATGCCCCGCCGTTCGCCCTCCCCGTCGATGTACTGGAACAGCGCCTGCCCCGGCAGCTCCTGGCACGCCCGCACGACCTTCGCCACGCGGCGGTCGCGCAGCGCCAGCTTCCACTCCTTTCCGCTCTTGCCACGAAAGGTGAAGCGCAGCTCGGTGCCCCGGACCGCGACATGGCGGTTGCGCAGCGTGGTCAGCCCATAGCTGCCGTTGCTCTCGGCATAGTCCTCGTTGCCGACGCGGATCAGCGTGGTGTCGAGCAGATGGACGACACTGGCCAGCACCTTCTCCCGCCCCAGGCCGGGCCGCGCCATGTCCTCCGCCACGCGGGCGCGGAGCCGCGGCAGGATGCGCGCGAATTCCAGTACATGCCCGTACTTCGTCTCGTCCCGCGCGGCGCGCCAGTCGGGGTGGTAGCGGTACTGCTTGCGCCCCTTGGCGTCGCGGCCGGTGGCCTGGATATGGCCGTTCGCCTGCGGGCAGAGCCAGACCTCGCGCCAGGCCGGCGGCACGGCGAGGGCGCGCAGCCGCGCCAGCACCGCCTTGTCGCGCACCGTGGCGCCGCGCGCATCGCGATAGCTCCAGCCCGTGCCGCTGCGCCGGCGGGTGATGCCCGGCGTCGCGTCGGAGACATAGCGCAGGCCGATGGCGCGCGCCTCGGCGGCCTCCGGCGGAGGTGTCGCGCGGGGCGGCGCCGGGGCCGCCTCGACCGGAACGCTGGCCTGTTGCAGCATGATGGCGAAACGCGCGGCCGCCGCTTCTGGTTCCGCGCCGGCAGGAGGAGACATCATGACCGCCACATCGCCGCCACAGATCGTGCCCGTGGCCGAGGCGCACCGCGCCGACTGGGAGCGGCTCTATGCGGGCTACGCCGCCTTCTACCGCGTCACGCAGACAGCCGAGATGCGGGCCCGCGTCTGGAGCTGGATCCAGGACCCGGCGCATGAGGTGAAGGGGCTGGTGGCGCTGGATGCCGGCGGGCGCGGTCTTGGCCTGGCGCATTACCGGCCCTTCGCCCGGCCGCTCTCCGCCAGCACCGGCGGCTTCCTCGACGATCTCTTCGTCGATCCGGCGGCGCGCGGGCAGCGCGTGGCGGATGCGCTGATCGGCGCGGTGGCGGCGATCGGGCGGGAGAAGGGCTGGAGCGTCATCCGCTGGATCACGGCGGAGGACAACTACCGCGGCCGCGCGGTCTATGACCGGGTGGCGCAGCTCACCCCCTGGAAGACCTACGACATCAAGCTGTGATCCGCCGGAAGCTGTGATCCGCCAGCCCGGCGCTTCCCGGTGCCGGGCATTCCACCCCGCCCGGCCCGCGTGGCAGCATGCCCGGAACAGCATGCCCGGAACAGCATGCCCGGAACAGCATGCCCGGAAGGGGGGGAGGCGCGCATGACCTATGCCGAGTTCTGGCCGATCTACCTGCGGGCCCATGCGCGGCCGCAGACGCGGGCGCTGCACTACTGCGGCAGCCTGCTGGCCCTGGCGGCCCTGCTGACCGGGCTGCTCTCGCCGGACTGGCGCTGGCTGATCGCCGCGCCCCTGATCGGCTACGGCTTCGCTTGGGTGGCGCATTTCGGGCTGGAGGGCAACCGGCCGCAGACCTTCGGCCATCCGCTCTGGTCGCTCTGGAGCGACTTCCGCATGCTCGGCCTCTGGCTGGGCGGCCGGCTCGGGCCGCATCTGGCGGCGGCGGGGGGGGGGCGGCCGGCGGGCGCGCCCGGGTCCCGCCCCGGCGCCTGACCTCCGCCGTTCCGGTGGGCGGCCGGGCGCCGCAGCGCGGCGCCAACAGGACGGGCGTGCCCCAGGGGTCGGCCAGCGTCACCGCGCCCCGCGGCGAGGCGGCCGCCAGGAAGGCGGGGTCGCAGCGCAGCTCCACTTCGGCGAGGCCGGTCGAGGGCAGGTCACGCGGCGGGGCGCCTCGGCTGTTCCAGATATTCGCCGCCAGGTGGTGGTGGTAGCCGCCGGCGGCGAAGAAGCTGGCGCCCGGATAGCGGCAGGTGACGTCGAGGCCGAGCCGGCCGGCATAGAAGGCCTCGGCCGGGGCCAGGGCGCCGACCTGCAGGTGGACATGGCCGATGCCGCCCCCCTCCGGCATTCCCTGCCATTCGGCATCGCCGCCGGCGCGGGCCAGCGCCTCCAGGTCGAGCGGCGCGTTGATCATCTCGACCTGCCCCTCCCGCCAGCGCCAGGCCGAGGCCGGACGGTCGGCATAGACCTCGATGCCGTTCCCCTCGGGGTCCGCGAGGTAGAGCGCCTCGCTGACGGCATGGTCGGCGGCGCCGCTCAGCGGCACGCCGGCCCGCCGCCGCCTGCCGCAGCCAGCGGCCGAGATCGGCGCGGCCGGGCAGCAGGAAGGCGGTGTGGAACAGCCCGGCCTCGCGCGGGCTCCGCACCCGCGCGGCGGCGTCGCGGCGCAGCTCCAGCAGTGGCCGGGACCCTGCGCCGAGGCTCAGGCCGGCCTCGTCGCCCGCCAGCCGATGCAGGCCGATGACCCGCTGATAGAAATCGCCCACGCGGACGAGATCGCGCACCGTGAGCACGACACGGCCGATGGCGACGGGACAGGCGGTGGTCATGGCGGTCTCTCTCCCGGAGCGGTGTGCCGCGGCCCAGCGCTTGGCACGTGTGTCGGTGCCGGTCAACGCGGGCAGGGGCCTTCCACGCGCCGCCGCCAGGGCCACATCCGGGGCATGAGGACCCCGCGCCGCGCCCTGCTGGCCCTTCCCGCCGCCCTCCTGCCGGCCCGGAGCCGCCCCGCCGGCGCCCGCCCCGCGCCGCGCGCGCTGAGCTGGACCGACGCCGCCCGTGGCCGCGACCTGCCGCTGCTGCTCCGCCTGCCCGGCGGGACGGGGCCGGCGCCGCTGGTGCTGGTCTCGCCCGGTCTCGGCGGCACGCGGCACGGCCTGGCCTATCTGGGCGAGGCGCTGGCGGAGGCGGGCTTCCTGGTGCTGCAT
>NZ_JBSXMU010000051.1:0-25765 GCF_054073225.1 Teichococcus aerofrigidensis | reverse complement strand
GGCCGGGGGGGCCACCGCGGGGGGGGGGGGGGGGGCCCCCCCCGCCCCGGCGTCCGGAGAGGGCGCCCCGGGCCGGTCAGTACAGCACGACGCCGCGGATGCTCTCGCCCCGCGTCATCAGGTCGAAGCCCTCGTTGATCTTGTCCAGGGGCATGGTGTGGGTGATCAGGTCGTCGATGTTGATCCTGCCGTCCATGTACCAGTCGACGATCCTCGGCACGTCGGTCCGCCCGCGCGCGCCACCGAAGGCGGAGCCGATCCAGCGCCGGCCGGTGACGAGCTGGAAGGGGCGGGTGCCGATCTCCTGCCCCGCCGCCGCGACGCCGATGATGGTGGAGACGCCCCAGCCCTTGTGGCAGCACTCCAGCGCCTGGCGCATCAGCGTGGTGTTGCCGACGCATTCGAAGCTGTAGTCGGCGCCGCCCTTGGTCAGCTCGACCAGGTGCCCCACCAGGTCGCCCTTCACCGCCTTCGGATTGACGAAGTGGGTCATGCCGAACTTGCGGGCGATGGCCTCGCGCTCCGGGTTGATGTCCACGCCGACGATCATGTCGGCGCCGACCATCTTCGCGCCCTGGATGACGTTCAGGCCGATGCCGCCCAGGCCGAACACCACGACATTGGCGCCCGCCTCCACCTTGGCGGTGAACAGCACGGCGCCGAGGCCGGTGGTGACGCCGCAGCCGATGTAGCAGACCTTGTCGAAGGGCGCGTCCTCGCGGATCTTCGCCAGCGCGATCTCGGGGACCACCGTGTGGTTCGCGAAGGTCGAGGTGCCCATGTAGTGGTGGATGGGCTTGCCGTTGCAGGAGAAGCGGCTGGTGCCGTCCGGCATCTGCCCGCGGCCCTGGGTGACGCGGATCTTCTGGCAGAGGTTGGTCTTGCGGCTGAGGCAGTAGTCGCACTCGCGGCATTCCGGCGTGTAGAGCGGAATGACGTGGTCGCCCTTCCTGAGCGATTTCACGCCCGGGCCGACATCCACGACGATGCCGGCGCCCTCATGGCCCAGGATGCTGGGGAAGATGCCTTCCGGGTCGGCGCCGGAGAGGGTGTACTTGTCGGTGTGGCACAGGCCGGTGGCCTTGATCTCCACCAGCACCTCGCCCTCGCGCGGGCCTTCCAGGTCCACCTCCTCGATGGACAGCGGCTTGCCGGCCTCCCAGGCAACGGCGGCGCGGGTCTTCATGGGCGGATCTCCTCGGGCTTCGGCCGGAGCGGCGCGCCGCTCCTTCGGTCCGGAAACTGGCATGCCGGGCGGACGCGGAAAAGGCCGGCGCGCCGCGACGCCGCCAGCGGGCCGGGCCCAGGGCCCGGGATCCCGGGGCCAACGATCCTTTGCCTTGACCGGCGCGGTGCGGGGAGGCGAAAGCGTTGGGAATGCCCTTCCCCTTCCTCAGCCGCCAGCCCCGCGTGGCGGTCGTCCGGCTCTCCGGCCTCATCGCCGCGCGTGGCGGTCTGCTGCCCGGCGGCGGCCTCAGCCTCGAGAGCGTCGGGCCGGTGCTGGAGCGCGCCTTCGGCCTGAAGCGCCTGGCCGGCGTGGTGCTGGCGATCAACTCGCCCGGCGGCTCGCCGGTGCAGTCGAGCCTCATCGCCCACCGCATCCGGCAACTGGCCAACCAGCACCGCGTGCCGGTCATCGCCTGCTGCGAGGATGCCGCCGCCTCGGGCGGCTACTGGCTGGCCTGCGCGGCGGAGGAGATCGTCGCCGATCCCTCCAGCATCGTCGGCTCGATCGGCGTCGTCTCCGCGGGCTTCGGGCTCGAGGCGCTGGCGGCGAAGCTCGGCGTCGAGCGGCGACTGGCCACGGCGGGCGGGCAGAAATCCTTCCTCGACCCCTTCCGGCCGGTGGAGGACTGGCAGCGCGAGCGGCTGCAGGAGCTGCTCGACGCGCTGCATGCCGAGTTCAAGGCCTGGGTGCACGAGCGCCGCGGCACCCGGCTGAAGGCCCCGGAGGCGGAGCTGTTCAACGGCCGCTTCTGGACCGGGCGCCAGGCCCTGCCGCTCGGCCTGGTCGATCGCCTGGGCGACGCCCGGGGCGAGATCCGGCGCCGCTTCGGCGAGAAGGTGCAGGTGGTGTCGCTGGGCCAGCGGCGCCCGCCCCTGCCGCTGCGCCTGCTGCGCGGCGCCGCCGCGGAGGCGGTCGCCGGGCTGGAGGAGCGCGCGGCCTGGGCGCGGATCGGCCTCTGAGCCACCATGCTTGACAGGGGGCCACCCCGGGGTGGCAATCCCCGTCAGCGCAGAGGAGGCCCGGATGGACCAGCAGAGCACCCTTTCCCCCGCCACGGCGGAGGACCCCCGCCTGGAACGGCTGGCCGGGATCGCCGTGCGGGTCGGGCTGGGCGGGCTGAAGCCGGGGCAGGAGCTGCTGATGACCGCGCCGGTCGAGGCGCTGCCGCTGGTCCGGCTGATCACCGAGGCGGCCTACAGGGCCGGCGCCTCGCTGGTGACGACGCTGTTCTCCGACGACCAGTCGGCCCTGGCCCGCTACCGACTCGCCACCGATGACAGTTTCGACGTGGCGCCGGGCTGGATGTACGAGGCCATGGCGGCGGCCTTCCGCGGCGGCGCGGCGCGCCTCGCGGTGGTGGGCGAGGACCCGAACCTGCTGGCCGCCCAGGACCCGGAGAAGGTGGCGCGCGCCAACCGCGCCCGCTCCAAGGCGTACCGGCCGGCGCTGGAGCTGATCACCGCCTCGGCCATCAACTGGACGCTGGTGCCCTACGCCACCCAGGCCTGGGCCCGCGCCGTCTTCCCCGACCTCGCGCCCCATGAGGCGCAGGCGAGGCTCTGGGAGGCTGTCTACAGCAGCACCCGCGTCGACCGACCCGACCCCGAGGCCGAGTGGGCGCGCCACAACGCCGCGCTGATGGAGCGGCGCCGGATGCTCGACGCCCAGCGCTTCCGCGCCCTGCACTTCAGGGGCCCGGGCACCGACCTGCGGGTGGGCCTGGCCGACGGGCACAGCTGGATGGGCGGCAGCTCGAAGGCGCGCAACGGCATCACCGGCAATCCCAACATCCCGACCGAGGAGGTCTTCACCACGCCGCACGCGGCGATGACGGAAGGCACGGTCGCCGCCACCAAGCCGCTGGCCCATGCCGGCACGCTGATCCGCGACATCCGCGTCCGCTTCGAGGGCGGGCGGATCGTCGAGGCGCATGCCGGCACGGGCGAGGCGGTGCTGAACCGGCTGATCTCGACCGACGAGGGCGCGCGGCGGCTGGGCGAGGTGGCGCTGGTGCCGCATTCCTCGCCGATCTCGCAAAGCGGCCTGCTGTTCTTCAACACGCTGTTCGACGAGAACGCCGCCTGCCACATCGCCCTCGGCCAGGCCTACAAGAAGTGCTTCACCGATTCCGAGAGCATGACGGACGAGCAGTTCACGGCGCGGGGCGGCAATTCCTCGCTGATCCATGTGGACTGGATGATCGGCTCGGCCGAGACGGACCTCGACGGCATCGGCTTCGACGGTCAGGCCGTGCCGCTGATGCGGAAGGGCGAGTGGGTCTGACCTGACGCCGGCGCGCATCCCGATCCGGCGATTCCGCCGGATCGGGATCCACTCTAGCGCGGCGCGCGCGCCGGATTGCCGACGACCGTCGCGCCCGGCGGCACCTCCCGCGTCACCACGCTGCCGGCGCCGATCACCGCATCGTCGCCCACCGTGACGCCGGGCAGCAGGATGGCGCCGCCGCCGATCCAGACATTGGCGCCGATCCGCACGGGGCGGCCGAACTCCAGCCCGCTGCGCCGCGCCTCCGGCTCGCGCGGGTGGTCGGCCGTGTAGATCTGCACCGCCGGCCCGATCTGCGTGCCCTCGCCGATGCTGACCGCGACGACATCGAGGATGACGCAGTTGAAGTTGAGGAAGGCGCCGGCGCCGATGCTGATGTTGTAGCCGTAGTCGCAATGGAAGGGCGCGCGGATCACCGCCCCCTCCCCCACCGCCGCCAGCCGCTCGCGCAGCAGCGCGCCCCGGGCGGCGGGATCGGCGAAGGCGGCGTTGTAGCGCGCCATCCAGTCCCGCGCCGCCGCGGCGTCGGCCTGAATCTCCGCATCGCCCGCATGGTAGAGGGCGCCGGACAGCATCTTCTGCTTCTCGGTCAAGGCCACGCTTCAGCTTCCTTCCCATTGGAGAGGAAGCTTAGCGAGAGGCGCGTGGAATGCCCATGCGGGGCGAGGCCGGAGGGGGCCATGCGCCTTCCCCCCCGCCCCCTGTCCCCTTCCGCTACAGCATCGCCGCGACCGCCTTGGTCTCGGTGTAGAGCTCGATCGCCTCGTAGCCCATCTCGCGGCCCCAGCCGGACTGCTTGTAGCCGCCGAAGGGCAGCGCGACGTCGTTGAAGTTGTGCACGTTGATCCAGACGGAACCCGCCTTGATCCTGCGCGCCATCCTGTGGGCGATGCCGATGTCGCGCGTCCAGATGCTGGCGGCCAGGCCGTAGGCGGTGTTGTTGGCCTCGCGCGCGATGCGCTCCAGGTCGTCGTCGTTGAACGGCATGGCGCAGACGACGGGGCCGAAGATCTCCTCCTTCACCACCGACATCTCCGGCGTCGTCTTCGCCAGCACGGTGGGCTTGATGAAATAGCCCTCGTTGCCGTGCCGCTCGCCGCCCGTCACCACCTCGGCCCCGGCCTGCTTGCCGGCGGCGAGATAGCCGCTGACGCGGTCGAACTGCTCCTGCGAGACCAGCGGGCCGATCCGCGTCTCCGGCTCCAGCCCGTGGCCGATGCGCCACTTGCCGGCCTCGCCCGCCAGGCCCGACATCATCCTGTCGAAGATGCGCTCATGCACGAAGAGGCGCGAGCCCGCCGTGCAGCACTGGCCTATGTTGAAGAAGATGCCGGTGGCGGCACCGGGGATGGCGACGGAAAGGTCGGCGTCGGGGAACACCACGGCCGGCGACTTGCCGCCCAGCTCCAGGCTCACCTTCTTCAGGTTGCCCGCCGCCGCCTTGACGATCAGCTTGCCGACCTCGGTCGAGCCGGTGAAGGCCACCTTGTCCACGTCCGGATGCGCCGCCAGCGCCGCGCCCGGCGTGCCGTCGCCCGTCACCACGTTCACCACGCCCGGCGGGAAGCCCGCCTCCTCGATCAGCTCGCCCAGGCGGATCGCCGTCAGCGGCGTCTGCTCGGCCGGCTTCAGCACGATGGTGCAGCCGGCGGCGAGCGCGGGCGCGATCTTCCATGCCGCCATCATGAAGGGGAAGTTCCAGGGGATGATCTGCCCGACCACGCCGACCGGCTCGCGGATGCTGTAGGCGTGCCACTCGCCGGGCGCCGAGAGCGGGATCTGCTGGCCGGTGATCTTGGTGCACCAGCCGGCCATGTAGCGCAGCAGCTCGGCCGAGAAGGGCACGTCGACGGCGCGCGCGTCGCTGATCGGCTTGCCGTTGTCGAGGGATTCGAGCTGCGCCAGTTCCTCGGCGTGCCGCTCGATGACCTCGGCCAGCTTCCAGACCAGCTTGCCGCGCTCGGTCGGCTTCATCCGCGGCCAGGGGCCGTCCTCGAAAGCCTTGCGCGCGGCGCGCACGGCGGCGTCGATATCCTCGGCCCCACCCTCGGCGACGGTGGCGATCTGCTGGCCATTGGCGGGGTCATGGACGGGGAAGGTCTTGCCGGATCGGGCATCGACCCATTGCCCGCCGATCAGCAGCTTGTGCCGGCGGGCGATGAAGGCGCGGGCCTCGGCGCCGAGGCGGCCGTGGGCGGTGGCGGCATCCATGGCGGTGTCCTCCTGTTCGTTGTGTTTATTTGAGCATAGCGAGCCGTTCCTGGCCGAGTCCAGCCCGGCGCCGGCGCATCATGTTAATGCGTCTCATTCTCAGATTACAACCTCGCCACCACGCCCCCGCGCGGTTTGACAGCCTCCCGGACGGGGCGCAGCCTGACCGGCCGGGTCCGCCTCGTCCGCCGCCCGTGCCCCGCCCATGCGGCAAGGGCGGGACGGCGCGCGCGGCGGGCCCGAACCTCCGAGTCCCGTCCAAGGAAGATCCGACATGCCCCCCGCGGGCCCTGACACCACCCCGCGGCCGGACCGCGCCGCGCCCGACCGAGACTGGCGCATCATCGGCCTCATCGGCACCGGCCACTTCCTGTCGCACTTCTACATGCTGTGCCTGGCGCCGCTCTTCCCGATCTGGCGCGACGAGTTCGGCGTCTCCTATGCCGCGCTCGGCCTGTCCGTCGCGCTGATGAGCGCGGTGACGGCGGTGCTGCAGACGCCGGTCGGCTTCCTGGTGGACCGGCACGGCGCGCGGCCCTACCTGATCGGCGGCACGCTGATCATGGCGCTCTCCATCTCCGCCATGGCCTTCGCGCCGAGCTACTGGGTCATTCTCGGCCTCGCGGTGCTGTCCGGCATCGGCAACAGCGTCATCCACCCGGCCGACTACGCCATCCTCGCCGGCTCCATCAACAAGGCGCGCATGGGCCGCGCCTTCGCCATGCACACCTTCACCGGCAATCTCGGCTTCGCCCTGGCGCCCCTGGTGATCGTGGCGCTGGCCGCGACCATGGGCTGGCGCGCCGGGCTGCTGCTGGTCGGCCTGCTCGGCGTGCCGGTGGTGGGCGCCATCCTGTGGCAGAGCCGGGTGCTCTCGGACCAGCCCAAGCCGCGCGCCACGGAAGGCGGCGCCGCCGTGCTGCTCTCGCGCACCATGCTGCTCTTCTTCGCCTTCTTCCTGCTCTCCTCCATGGCGGGTTCGGGCATCCAGGCCTTCCTCATCACCGTGCTGGACACGATGTGGGGCATTCCGGTCGCGGTCGGCTCGATGGCGCTCACCGGCTACATGGCGGGCAATTCCGGCGGCGTGCTGGTGGGCGGCTGGTTCGCCGACCGCTCGCAGCGCCACGCCGCCTTCGTCATCGGCCTGACGCTCTGCTCTATTGTCCTGCTGCTCATGCTGGGCACCATCCCCATCCCCGGCTGGGCCGCCATCGTGCTGGCGCTCGGCGCCGGCTTCGCGCTCGGCGCCAGCCGCACCCCGCGCGACGTGATGGTGAAGGATGCCTCGCCGCCGGGGCAGATCGGCAAGGTCTTCGGCTTCATCTCGGCCGGCCTGCCGCTGGGCGGCGCGCTGACCCCGGTGCCCTTCGGCATGCTGCTCGATGCCGGGCTGACGCACTGGGTGCTGCCGCTGGTGGCGGGGCTGCTGGCGCTCTCGCTGCTGTGCATGGGCACGGCGCGCGGCACCGCCGAGAGCGACAGGGCGCGCCCCCTCCCTGCCGAGTGACCTGCCTTCCGCCTGGCCGCTCGCCTGGCTGCTCGCCGGCCTGAACTGGCTGGGCACCGCCGCCTTCGCCGCGGCGGGCGCCCTCACCGCCTCGCGCAAGCGGCTCGACCCGGTCGGCTTCATCCTGATCGCCGCCGTCACCGCCTTCGGCGGCGGCACGGTGCGGGACGTGCTGCTGGGCCGCCCGGTCGGCTGGCTCACCACGCCCGGCCTGGCGCTGATGGTCGCCGGCATCGCCGTGCTGATCTTCTTCACGGCGCATCTGCTGGAACGGCGCTTCGTGCCGCTGCTCTGGGCCGACGCGCTGGGGCTGTCGGTCTTCGCCGTGCTGGGCGCCGAGGCGGCGCTGATGGAGGGCGCCAGCCCCTGGGCCGCGACGCTGATGGGCATGGCCACCGCCACCTTCGGCGGCGCGCTGCGCGACGTGATCTGCGGCGAGTTGCCGCTCATCCTGCGGCGCGAGATCTACGCCACGGCGGCCGCGCTCGGCGCCGGCGCCTTCGTCCTGCTCACCGCGGCGGGGGCGGACCGCGGCCTCGCCGTCTGCACCGGCCTCGCCCTCGCCTTCGGCCTCCGCGCGGCGGCGATCCGGCGGGGCTGGTCGCTCCCGGCCTACAGGGCGCGGCCGGGCCGCGACTACCCGGACCGGCGCTGAGCCTCCCTCACGGCGCCCAGCGCGTCTCCGGGTCGAGCGGCAGCACCGGGCGGGGCAGCTTCGTCCAGGCGAAACGGTCCAGCATCGGCGAGGTCAGGCCGGGGGCGTCCACCTCGATGATGCGGCCGGGCGTGAAGAACTCGTCGAAGCCGCCGCGGAAATGCCCGCGCGACTTCAGCACCACGGCCCGCGCCGCGCCGATATCGAGGCCCAGATGCTCGAAGAAGGCCGGGTCGGCGCATTGCAGGCGGTGGCTGACCACCACCGCCGTGATCCCGCCCAGGCGCAGCGCGGCCGTCGGGCCCAGATCCTTCGCCGTGCCCGCATAGAGGCCACGCCGCCCGACGACCCGCCCGTCCGACAGCGCCACCACCTCCGCCGGCGCGGCGAAGGGATGCGCGAAGCCGCCCCGCGTGTCGCGGTTGAACCGGGCGCTGAAGCGCGCGCCCCGGCCGCGCTCATGCGCCTCCGCCGCCAGCGCCGGGTCATGGAGGAGGCCGAACAGCGCGCCCTCCACCCCCGCCTTGTGGAAGGCGGCCAGGATGAACAGGGTGTTGCCGCCGCCGCCACCGCCGGGATTGTCGGCGACATCGGCGAAGGCCAGCGGCACCTCCGCGGTCAGGGCGCGCTGCACCGCCTCGGTCAGCGGTGTCAGCTTCGCCACGAAGCGGGCGCGCCGGCTCCAGGCATCGCGCGCCAACTCGTCGGCCAGCGCCTCGCAGGCGGCACGGTCGGGGCCGGTGACGACGATGGCGAAGCCGTTGAAGGGCGTGTCGCTGTAGGCGAAGCCGCCCATCACCGAGACATTGGCGACCTTCTCCGGCCCCAGCAGCCGCCGCCGTTCCTGCCCGAAGTCGATCACCTCGCCATAGGGCCCCTTGGCCGTCAGCAGGCTGACGGTCGGCGCCACGATGGGCAGGCGGCGGAAGGCGCGATGGAACCGCTCGCCCGCCATCAGCCGCCGCAGCAGCGCGGCGGATTCCGCGCCCCGCTCGCGCATGTCGAGATGCGGGTTGGTGCGGTAGCCCACGAAGGCGTCGCAATGCCGCACCATCGCTTGGGAGACATTGGCGTGCAGGTCGTAGCTGCAGACCAGCGGCACGCCCTCGCCCAGCACCTCGCGGATCATCGCCTGCAGGGCACCCTCGGGATCGTCCAGCGCCGTGGTCAGGCCGGCGCCATGCAGCAGGCAGTAGACGCCGTCCAGCTCGCCGCGCAGCGCCTCGAGCCCCTGGCGCCAGCGCGCCATCATGTCTGCGAAGTCGCCCTGCTCGACCGGCCCGTTCGGCTCGGCCAGGGCGAGCAGCAGCGGGCGGGGCCGCCAGGGTCCGGCGGCGTCCATGGCGGCGACGAAGCCCGGCATCTCCGGCAGCGCCACCGGCGCCGCGCCCCGCGCATCGGCCAGCAGGGCCTCGCCCTCCAGCCAGCGGCGGAAATCCGCCAGGCGCGCCACGGGGGCGAAGCGGTTGCACTCGATGGAGAAGCCGAGCAGCGCGACGCGCGGCCCTCCCGTCACAGCGCCACCCCGGCCAGCTCGGCATGGCGCTGCGTCGCCTTCAGCCCGGCGCCGGTCAGCACCACCACCGTCACCTCCTCCCGCCCGATGGCGCCCTCCTCCCGCAGGCGGCTCAGCGCCGCCGCCGCCTGGGCCGAGGTGGGCTCCACATAGAGGCCCTGCGCCGCCAGATCGCGCGTGGCCGCGGCGATCTCCGCCTCCTCCAGCAGCACGGCGCCGCCGCCGCTCCGCCGCAGGGTGTCCAGGATCTCCGGCAGGCGGATCGGCTGGGCGATGGCCGTGCCCTCGGCGATGGTCGGGCCGGGCGGCGCCGGCGGCAGGCCGAGGAAGGCCCGCGCGATCGGCCCGCATTGCGCCGGCTGGGCGGCGAAGAGGCGCGGCAGGCGGTCGATCTGCCCCGCCCGCAGCAACTCGCCGAAGCCGATGCCGCAGCCGAGCACGTTGGAGCCGGCGCCGCAGGGGACGATGACGTTGTCCGGCGCGCGGAAGCCGAGATCCTCCCACAGCTCGTAGGCCAGCGTCTTGGTGCCCTGCAGGAAGAAGGGGTGCCAGTTGTGGCTGGCGTAGAAGACGCCCGAGGCCGGATCGTTCCCCGCCGGGTCGCTCCCCTGGGCCAGGGCCGCATCGGCGCAGTCCTGCCGGCTGCCGGGGATCAGCTCGATCGCGGCGCCGAGGGCGCGGGACTGCACCGTCTTGGCCGGGCTGGTCGAGGCCGGCACCAGGATCCTCGCCCGCATCCCGCCCGCCGCCGCGTAGGTGGCGATGGCCGCGCCGCCATTGCCGGAGGAATCCTCGAGCACGTGCCGGATGCCCTGCTCGCGCAGCAGCGAGAGCATGACCGTGGCGCCACGGTCCTTGAAGCTGCCGCTCGGCATCAGCCACTCGCATTTGAAGTGCGCCGTGCCGCGCAGCGCGCCCTGGCCCCAGTCGCGCCGCAGCAGCGGCGTCGCGCCCTCGCCCAGGGTGATCGGCGCCGCCGGCCGGAACGGCAGCGCCGCGGCGTAGCGCCAGAGGCCGCGCGTGCCGGCCTCGATTCCTGGCCGGGTCAGGCCGGGCAGGTCGGTGAGCAGCAGCGGCTGGCCCTCGGGGCCGCGCCAGCGGGGTTCGGAAAGCGGCCAGGTGCGGCCGCTGCGCGGGTCGAGATAGGCGGGGTCCTGCATGAGCGGGAGCCTCGCGCGCCCGGGGCCGTCCGGCAAGGGAGGGGCGCCGCTCCCGCTCCTTCTGGCGTTTCCCCTTTGGCGTTCCCCTGGCGCGCCCCGGGGCCGCCATGCCAGCCTCCCTCCCCGGCCGCCGCCCGGCGGCCCCAGCAAGGAGGCCCGCCATGGCCGAGGACCGCAGCCACCACACGACGATCGGCAACCACCCCCTGCATCCCGAGACGCTGATGCTGGGCTACGGCTACGACCCGGCCCTCTCCGAGGGCTCGGTCAAGCCGCCGGTCTTCCTGACCTCCACCTTCGTCTTCCGCTCGGCCGAGGAGGGGCGCGACTACTTCGATGTCGTCGCCGGCCGCAAGGCCGCCCCCGAGGGCGGCGCCGGGCTGGTCTATTCGCGCTTCAACCACCCCAACAGCGAGATCGTCGAGGACCGCCTGGCGATCTACGAGAAGGGCGAGGCAGCCCTGCTCTTCTCCTCCGGCATGGCGGCCATCGCCACCAGCATCCTGGCCTTCGCCCGGCCGGGCGACATCATCCTGCACAGCCAGCCGCTCTACGGCGGCACCGAGACGCTGCTCGCCCGCACCCTGGCGCAGTACGGCATCGCCGCCGAGGGCTTCGCGGAGGGGACGAAGGCCGCGGCCATCGAGGCCGCCGCGGACCGGGCCGTGGCGCGCGGCCGGGTCAGCGTGATCCTGGTGGAGACCCCCTCCAACCCGCTCAACACCCTGGTCGACCTGGCGCTGATCGGGGTCGCCGCCGACCGCATCGCCGCGCGGCAGGCGGGGCACCGCCCGGTGATCCTCTGCGACAACACCATGCTCGGGCCGATCTTCCAGCAGCCGCTGACGCATGGCGTCGACCTCGTCGTCTCCTCCATGACCAAGTATGTCGGCGGGCACAGCGACCTCGTCGCGGGCGCCGCCATCGGCCGGCGCGACCTGATCCAGGCGGTGCGGCTGCTGCGCGGCGCCATCGGCACGCAGCTCGATCCGCATTCCTGCTGGATGCTGGGCCGCTCTCTGGAGACGCTCTCGCTGCGCATGAAGGCGGCGGCGCGCAACGCCGAGGCGGTGGCCGACTTCCTGGAGCGGCACCCGCGCGTCGCGGCGGTGCATGCGCTGGGGCCGCAGGCCGGCCCGGTCTACGCGGCGCAATGCAGCGGCCCCGGCTCGACCTTCAGCATCGAGATCGCCGGCGGCCAGCCGGAGGCCTTCCGGGTGCTGAACCGGCTGCGCGTCTTCAAGCTGGCGGTCAGCCTGGGTGGCACCGAATCGCTGGCCAGCCACCCCGCCTCCACCACCCATTCCGGCGTGCCGGCGGAGGTGCGGGCGCGGATCGGCGTGAGCGACGGGCTGATCCGGCTCAGCATCGGCATCGAGCATGTCGACGACCTGATCGCCGACCTGACCCAGGCCCTGGCGGCGCTGGGCTGAGGGGCGGGCCGAAGGGACACACGCGGCGGGCGAAGGGCAGATCCGCGCCCGCCCATGTTGCGAACGAATCGCAGCCGTGCCTAAACGGGTGCTAATCTCCCGTTTCCGGAAAGTCTGGCATGGCTCGCTTGTCTCCGCTGCGCTCCCTCCTCCTCGCGACCGCCGCGGTCCTGCCCACCGCCACGCTGGCACAGGAGGCACCCGCCCCCGCCGCGGCGCCCATCACCGAGGGCAGCGTCACCCTGCCGGAGGTCAATGTCCAGGCCACCGCCTGGCGCGCCTGGGAGCATGCGCCGGGCTATGTCGCGCCACTCACCACCACCGGCTCCAAGACCGACACGCCGCTGATCGAGGCGCCGCAGTCGGTCGGCGTCGTCACCCGCGACCAGATCGACGACCAGGCGGCGCTCAGCGTCTCCCAGGCCCTGCGCTACACCGCCGGCGTGCTGGCCGAGGTGCGGCCCGCCGCGCGCTATGACAGCGTCTTCGTGCGCGGCTTCGGCGGGCAGGGCACCGGCGCCGCCTTCGTCAACTTCCTCGATGGCCTGCGCCAGGGCCGCGGCCTCTACTACGGCGTGCCGAACACCGACCCCTGGCTGCTGGAGAGGATCGAGGTGCTGCGCGGCCCGGCCTCGGTGCTCTACGGCCAGACCGGCGTCGGCGGCCTGGTGAACCTGGTCAGCCGCCGCCCGACCACCACGCCGATCCATGAGGTCCGCATCGAGGCCGGCAGCAACGCGCTGATGCAGACCGCCTTCGATTTCGGCGGCCCGCTGACCGAGGACGGCACCTTCGCCTACCGCCTGACCGGCATCGCCCGCATTGCCGACACGCAGTACGACTTCGCCGAGGAGCAGCGCATCGCCATCGCGCCCGCGCTGATGTGGCGCCCGGACGACAACACCACCTTCACGCTGCTCACCTCCTACCAGAAGGATCCGAAGAGCGGCTTCTACAACTTCGTCCCCGCCGTCGGCTCGGTGCTGCCCAGCCCCTATGGCCAGCAGCGCCGCGGCTTCTTCGGCGGCGATCCGAACTACGACCGCTTCGACCGCACCCAGGCCTCGATCGGCTACCAGTTCGAGCACCGCTTCGACAATGTCTGGACGGTGCGCCAGAACTTCCGCTACTCGCATATCGACGCGGAGTTCAACGTCCTCTCCATCGGCTCCATCGCCGCCAACGGCCGCACCGGCAGCCGCCGCGCCACCTACGCCTCGGACCACGCCAATTCCTACGCGCTGGACAACCAGGCGCAGGCGACCTTCACCACCGGCCCGGTGCAGCACACGGCGCTCTTCGGCGTCGACTGGCAGCGCACCTCGGCGCGCGCGCGGCTGACCACCATCAGCGTCGACGTGCCGAGCCTCGACCTCTTCGCGCCGGTCTACTACCGGAACATCCCGCCCATCCTTTCCGGCCCGGCCGACCTGACCAACCAGGAACTGGACCAGCTCGGCTTCTACGCGCAGGACCAGATCGCGCTCGGCCGCTGGCGGTTCAATGTCGGCCTGCGCTACGACACCGCCAGCATCGGCACGACGACGCATCTGGCGAGCGGCGCCAACGCGGCGCAGACCTCGCAGTGGGATGACGAGCTGACCTGGCGCGTCGGCGGCCTCTACCTCTTCGACAACGGCCTGGCGCCCTATGCCAGCTACTCGACCTCCTTCCTGCCGAACACCGGCACCCAGGCGCCGCAGCGCGGCGGCGGCAACTTCGCGCCCACCACGGGCGAGCAGTACGAGGTCGGCGTGAAGTACCAGCCGCCGGGCATGAACAGCTTCGTCCAACTCGCCGCCTTCCACATCACGCAGGACAACGTGCTGACCCGTGACGCGGTCTACACGAACTACAGCGTCGCGCAGGGCGAGATCCGCTCGCGCGGCATCGAGCTGGAGGGCCGCGCCAGCCTAACCGACAGCCTCGACCTGCTCGGCAGCTACGCCTATCTCGACACCGAGATCACCAAGTCGAACGTCGTCGGCGTCGAGGGCAACCGGGTGCCGCAGGTGCCGCACCACATGGCTTCCGGCTGGGCCAACTATGCCTTCCACGAGGGCCCGCTGCGCGGCCTGAGCCTCGGCGGCGGCGTGCGCTACATCGGCGAGACCTACGGCAACGACACCAACACCTTCAAGGTGCCGTCGGTGACGCTGTTCGATGCCGCCATCCGCTACGAGCTGGGCGCCCGCTTCGAGAAGCTGGCCGGCGTCGAGCTGGCGGTGAACGCGCAGAACCTCGCCGACAAGGACTACGTGGCCAGCTGCAGCAGCATCACCGCCTGCTACTACGGCACGGGCCGGATGGTGCTGGGCTCGCTGCGCGCCCGCTGGTGAGCGGCGGCGGGACGGCCGGGCGGCGGCGCCTGCTGGGCGCCCTGCCGGCCCTCCTCTCCTCCCTGGCCGTGCCGGCGCCGCCGCTACGCGCCGGGGCTGCGGCGGCGCCGCTGACAGATATCGCGGGGCGCGGCGTCACCCTTCCCGGCACCGTCCGGCGCATCGCGCTGACCGAGGCGCGGCATGTCCTCGCCATGGGCCTGCTGCACCCCGATCCGGTCTCCCTCATCGTCGGCTGGGGCGATGACCTGCGTCGGATGAACCCGCCCGACTACGCCATGGTGCGGGAGCGCTTCCCGCGGGTGGACGACATCCCGCTGCTGCGGCGCGGGCAGTCGCAGGACCTGGCGCTGGAGACGCTGCTGGCGGCGCGGCCGGAGGTGCTGGTCGCCGGCCTCTCCGCCGTCGCCAGCGGCCTCGCCGACCGCGTCACCGCGCTCGGCATTCCCGTCATCGTCATCGACTTCTTCCAGGACCCGATGCGCAACACGCGGCCGAGCCTCGCCCTGCTCGGCCGGATCCTGGGGCGGGAGGACCGGGCGGCGGCCTTCGAGGCCTTCTACGGCGAACGCCTCGCCGCCATCGCCGCGCGCGTCGCCGGCGCGGAGGTCCCCTCCGTGTTCCTGCACGCCCATGCCGGCGGCCGGCCCTGCTGCGATTCCCCCGGCCGCGGCGCCCATGATTCGATGATCCGTTTCTGCGGCGGGCGCAGCATCGGCGCCGCGCTGCTGCCCGGCACCATCGGCACCCTGTCCTTCGAGCAGGTGGTGGCCGCCGATCCCCGCCTCTATGTCGCGACCGGCGGCCCCTATGGCGGCCGCGGCGGCATCCCGCTCGGCCCGGGCGTCACGCCCGGGGCGGCGAGCGCCGCCCTGGCCGACACGCTGCGCCGCGACCGGCTCGACCTGCTGCCGGCGGTGCGCCGGGGCCGGGCGCATGCCGTTTGGCACGGCTTCAACGACACGCCCGCGCATGTGGTGATGCTGGAGCTGCTGGCCCGCTGGCTGCATCCCGACCGCTGCGCCGACCTCGATCCCGCCGCCACCCTGGCGGCGCTCAACCGGGATTTCCTGGCCATCCCGATGGCCGGAACCTACTGGGCCGACCTGGCTGCCGGCCCGTCCATGAGCCGGCCCTGATGCCGCCGGCCCGATGCCGAAGGAGGCACCTCCGATGACCCGCGTCACCGCCACCGCGCAGGCCCGCACCGCCAGTCCCGCCCGCCTCGCCGCCGCCTTCCGCCGGCACATGCTGGAGCACGGCCGGCCCATTGTCGGGCCCGAGGAGGATTACCGCATTGCCTTCCCCGGTGGCGAGGCGCGGGTGACGACCGCGGCCGACGGCCTCGCGCTGCGCCTGGAGGCCGAGAGCGTCGCGGCGCTGGCCGAGGCGCAGGGCGTCGTCGCCGGCCATCTCGACGAATTCGCGCCGGGGGAGCGGCTTGGCATCGCCTGGGCCGGCGCCGCCGCGCCGCGCGCCGACGCGCGGCCGGCGAACTTCCGCACCGCCCGCGTGCTGCGGGTGACCGAGGTCACGCCGCGCATGCGCCGCCTGACCCTGCGCGGCGACGATCTCGCCCGCTTCGACGCCGAGGCGATGCACCTCAAGATCTATATCCCGGGCCGGCGCGCCCCGGACGGCGCCGAGCCGCGCTGGCCCGGCCTCACCCCCGCCGGGCAGCCCGACTTCGCCGGCCGCGACCTGACGCGGCGCACCTACACCATCCGCCGCATCGATGCCGCCGCCGGCGAGATGGAGATCGACTTCGTCGTGCATGGCGATGGCAGCCCGGGCTCGCGCTTCGCCTTGCGGGCGGAGCCGGGCGACTGGCTTGGCCTCTCCGGCCCGGGCGGCGGCCATATCCCGGTGCGGGGCTGGACCCTGGTGGGCGGCGACGAGACCGCCCTGCCCGCCATCGCCCGCGCCCTGGAGCAGATGCCGCGCGACGCCCGCGGCCAGGTGCTGATCGAGGTGGCCGATGCCGCCGAGCGGCAGACGCTGTCGCCGCCGCCGGGCATGGCGGTGCGCTGGCTGTTGCGCGACGGCGCACCCCATGGCGCGCCGCTGCTGGACGCGGTGCGCGCCCTGTCCTGGCCGGCGGGCGAGGCCGGGCGTTCCGCCTGGGTCGCCTGCGAGGCGGAGACCGCCCGCCAGTTGCGCCAGCATTTCAGCGAGGCCTGCGGCCTTCCGGCGGGCCAGTTCCGGGCCGCCGGCTACTGGCGGCAGGGGGTGGCGGAGGGCGGCCACTGACGGGGGCGGCCCCGAGGCGACCCCGGCGCGGGGGGGGGGGGGCCGCCCCCCCCCCCCCCGGAGCCCGGCCTCAGCCCAGCGTCTCCAGCAGTTCGCACAGCGTGCCGCAGCGCGGCGCCAGCTCGCGCCAGAGGATGTGCTCGAACTCCGCATGCGCCCCCGCGCCGGAGCAGCCCAGCCCGTCCAGCGTCGGAATGCCCATGGCGGCGGTGAAGTTGCCGTCCGAGCCGCCGCCGCGGTGCTGCTTCGGCAGGTCGTAGCCGAGCCGCGCGGCGATCGCCCGGGCCTGCTCGTAGAGCGCCAGGTTGCCCGGCCCCTCGACCATCGGCGGCCGGTTCAGCCCGCCGGTGATCACGACGCTGGTCCCCTCCGGCTGCGGCCCGGCCATGGCCATCACCGCCGCCTCGACCCGCGCCGCGTCCTCCAGCGTGGCGACGCGGAAATCCACCTCGCAGCCGGCCTTGTTGGGAATGACGTTGGGCCGCGTGCCGCCCCAGATCGGCGCCACATTCGTCGTCGTGCCGCCCGGCAGATCCACCAGCGCATGGATCTGGCCGATCAGCCGCGCCAGCGTCACCACCGCGCTGGCGCCCTCCTGCCAGTTGCCGCCCGCATGGGCGCTGCGGCCCTCGACCTGGATGGTGAAGCGCCCGGTGCCCTTGCGCGCCGTGACACAGGCCTTCTGCGTCCCGCCCGCCGGCTCGGGGATCAGCACGGCGCAGGCGCCGGCCGCCTCGCGCTCGATCAGCGCCCGGCTGGTGCCGCTGCCCACCTCCTCGTCCGAGGTCAGCAGCAGGGTGATCGGGCTGCGGGTCCGCGTGCCGTGCCGCAGGATCTCGCGCACGGAATGGAAGGCGAAGAAGCTGCCGGCCTTCATGTCGTAGATGCCGGGACCGAAGCACTTCTCGCCCTCGACGCGGAAGGGGATCGTCCTCTCCAGCGTGCCGTGGTCCCAGACGGTGTCGAGATGGCCGGCGACGAGCACGGGCCTGCCCTCGCCCGGCGTCCGGGCCACCAGATGGTCGCCGCGGCCCTCGGTGCCGGGGATGCGCTCCAGCACGGCGCCGACGGCGGCCAGCCCGGCCTCGGCCCTGTCCAGCAGGCGGTTGATGGCGGCGGCGTCGGTGGTCGGCGTCTCGGTCTCGACCCAGCCGCGCAGCTCCTCCAGGAGCTGTTCGCTCGTGCCGATGGGGGTGGCGGGCATGGCGACTCCTCTGTGCTCGATCCGGTCGGGTTGTCTCCCCGTGCGGATCGCTTGTCCATCCGGGCACCCGGCGTTAAGCCCGCAGGGCCGGGTGGGTGGCCCCGCCTTCGGGCCCGCCCCGCCCGGCGCCATGATCGAGCTGGGGTTCCCCGATGGCCATCAAGCGTGTCTGTGTCTTCTGCGGGTCCAACCCCGGCAACAACCCGGCCTACGCGGCGGCCGCGCGGGCCCTCGGCCAGGCCATCGCGGCACGCGGCCAGGGGCTGGTCTATGGCGGCGGGCATGTCGGGCTGATGGGCATCGTCGCGGATGCGGCGATGAAGGCGGGCGCCGAGGTCATCGGCATCATCCCCGAGACGCTGATGCGCCGCGAGGTCGGCCATGGCGCCATCACCGACCTGCGGGTGGTCGGCACCATGCAT
Organism: Teichococcus aerofrigidensis; assembly: GCF_054073225.1. Classification (NCBI taxonomy): domain Bacteria; kingdom Pseudomonadati; phylum Pseudomonadota; class Alphaproteobacteria; order Acetobacterales; family Roseomonadaceae; genus Roseomonas; species Teichococcus aerofrigidensis. The sequence continues at coordinate 7,551 of NZ_JBSXMU010000051.1, read as the reverse complement.
GAGCGCAAGGCGATGATGGCCGACCTGTCGGACGGCTTCGTCGTGCTGCCCGGCGGCATCGGCACGCTGGAGGAGGCGGTGGAGGCCTTCACCTGGACCCAGCTCGGCATTCACGCCAAGGGCCTCGTCTTCCTCGACACCGCCGGCTACTGGGGCCGCCTGGGCACGGTCTTCGACCACATGGTGACGGAGGGCTTTCTGCACCCCAAGCACCGCGCCCTGGCGGCGCTGGCCGGCACGCCGGAGCAGGCGCTGGCGGCGCTGGAGGATTTCGCCCCGGTGGAGGTCGAGAAATGGGTCGAGAAGGCGCAGCGATGAGCCGCCACGGCGCCGGCCGATGAGCCAGGACCCGCCGGACCCGAACGCCATCCCGGGCCTCTTCTGGCAGGCGGTGCCGCCCGCGGCGCGCGGCGCCACGCTGGCCCTGGGCAATTTCGACGGCGTGCATCTCGGCCACCGCGCCGTGCTGCGCGCCGCCCATGCCGGACGGCCGGAGCTGACGCTCGCCGCGCTGACCTTCGAGCCGCATCCGCGCGAGCATTTCCGCCCCGACGACCCGCCCTTCCGCCTGACCCTCGCCCCGGCCAAGGCGGCGGCGCTGCGCGCGGCGGGCGCGGATGTCGTCGTCGCCCTGGCCTTCGACGCCGCCTTGGCCGCGCTCCCGGCCGAGGCCTTCGTCACCGAGGTCCTGCATGGCGCGCTCGGCGCCCGGCACCTCGCCTGCGGCGCCGACTTCGCCTTCGGCCACCGGCGCGGCGGCGACGTCGCCTTCCTGGCGGCGCAGGCCGAGCGGCTCGGCATCGGCCTGACCGTGGTGCCGCCGGTCGCCGACGCCACCGGCCCCATCTCCTCCTCGCGCATCCGCCGCGCCCTGCAGGACGGCTATCCCGAGCGGGCGGCCGAGGCGCTGGGCCGGCCCTGGGAGATCCGTGGCCCGGTCAGCCATGGCGACAAGCGCGGGCGGACCATCGGCTTCCCCACGGCCAACGTGCCGCTGGGGCGGCACCTGGAGCCGGCGCGCGGCGTCTATGCCATCGAGGCGGAGCTGGCCGACGGCACCCTGGTGAAGGGCGTGGCCAATATCGGCCAGCGGCCGACCGTGGGCGGGACGGAAAGCCGGGTGGAGGCGCATCTCTTCGATTTCACCGGTGACCTCTACGGCCAGGAGATCGGCGTGCGGCTGCTGCACTTCCTGCGTCCGGAGCGCCGGTTCGCCGGGCTGGCGGAGCTGACGGCGCAGATCGCGGCGGATGCGGCGGAGGCGCGGCGGCTGCTGGGATGAGGCCGGTCGGGGCGCCCCCTCCCCCGCGCCGTGCTCGCCCCCCACATCGGGGCGGGAGGAATCCAACCATGCTGAAGCAGATCGAGGCCGGGGCGCTGCGCGTCGCCTACCGCGAGCAGGGCGAGGCCGGCGGCTGGCCGGCCATCCTGCTGCACGGCTTTCCCTACAACGTGCATGCCTATGACGCAGTGGCTTCCCGCCTCGCCGCCGAGGGCGCGCGGGTCGTCATCCCCTGGCTGCGCGGCTATGGGCCGACGCGCTTCCTCTCGCTCGACACGCCGCGCTCCGGGCAGCAGGGGGCGCTGGGGGCGGATCTCCTGGCGCTGATGGACGCGCTGGCGATCCCGCGCGCCGTGCTGGCGGGCTATGACTGGGGCGGCCGCGCCGCCTGCGTCGTCGCGGCGCTCTGGCCGGAGCGTTGCGCCGGGCTGGTCACCGGCGACGGCTACAACATCCAGGACATCGCCGCGGCCGGCGTGCCGGCGGCGCCGGAGCGGGAGCACCGCCACTGGTACCAGTACTACCTGCACGGGGCGCGGGGCGCGGCCGGGCTGGCGGCGCACCGGCAGGAGTTCTGCCGGCTGCTGTGGCGCCTCTGGTCGCCGGACTGGCGCTTCACCGAGGAGACCTTCCAGCGCAGCGCCGCCGCCTTCGACAATCCGGACTTCGTGGCGGTGGTGGTGCACTCCTACCGCCACCGCCACGGGCTGGCGGCGGGCGACCCGGCGCTGGAGGCGATCGAGCAACGGTTGGCGGCGCAGCCGCCCATCGGCGTGCCGAGCATCAGCCTGGACGGCGGCAGCGACGGTGTCTCCCGGCCCGGCGGCAGCGGCGGGGACGCCGCGCGCTTCACCGGCTCTTACACGCACCACACCCTGCCCGGCATCGGCCACAACCTCCCCCAGGAGGCGCCGGAGGCCTTCGCCCGCGCCGTCCTGGATCTGCGCCCGCCCGGCGGTGGCTGAACCGGGGGATGGCTGCGCCGGGCGGCGGGCTTTCAGGGCGCGGGCAGCGCGGTCAGCCGCAGGGGAGGCTGCCGGGGAGGCTGCCGGGCCGCCAGGCGCTGTTCGCTCCTGGCCTGGATGAAGCGCGCCATGTCGCTCGACAGGGGCGCGAAGCTGGGCAGCCAGGGCAGCGACATCATGATGTCGAGGTGGCCGATCATCGGGTAGAGGATGGCCTCGGCCCGCCCGCCCCGCGCGCGGGCCACCTCGGCCAGGTGCCGGGTGTCGCCGGGCCGGGTGAAGACGTCCCAGCTGCCGCTCACCAGCAGGAGCGGGGGTGTGTCCGGCCCCAGGAAGGGCTCCGGCAGCGCCTGCGCGGCCGGGATGCCGGCGAAGACGGGCGCCACCGTCGGATGGTCCAGGAACCATTCGCCATAGGGGCCGGCGATGCCGATGGCGCCGCCGAGCCTCCGGTGGTCCAGGCCGCGCGCCGCGAGGTAGCGGCCATCGGCCGCCAGCATGACGGCGATATAGGCGCCCGCCGAATGGCCCGCCACATAGAGGTTGTCGGGGTCGCCGCCATAGGTGGCGGCGTGGTCCCGCGCCCAGGCCAGGGCGGCTGCGCCATCCTCCAGGAAGCCCGGGAAGGTGGCGGCGGGATAGAGCCGGTAGCCCGGGACCATCACGACCGCGCCGCGCTTCGCGAGTTCCTGGGCAACGACCTGGTTCTGCAACTCCTGGTTGCTACCGAACTGCCAGAACCCGCCGTGGAAGAAAACAATCACCGGCAGCCCACCGGCCGCGCGAGAGGGCCGGTAGACATCGAGCCGGCCCGTCTCTCCCGGCTGGAAAACGACATCGCGTTCCACCACCACCGGCTGCGGTTCGGTGAAACCCGCCATCAGCTCAGGCGCGGCGCAGCCGCTGGACAGGCTGAGCCCGGCGAACAGGCAGGCGGTCCGGAACAGGGGGGAGGCTCGTCCAAGGAAGCCCATTTTGGCCACTCCATCGGGGGGAATGGCACAATAATCGATGAAAGTCTCAATTTTTAATTAAATCGGTGTCGCCAGGGACGGCGCGCTGGAGCACGGCGCGCCGTCCTTGACCCCCGGCGCGCCGCGCCGCAAAACCCGCCTATGTCTGGCACGCCGTTCCGCTCCGGGTGGCCCATGGCAGGGCCGCGAATTAGCTGCCCGGTCCTCCGCCGGAGGGCCGGGTCCGCAGACGCATCCTTCCCCTCTCCTGGCTGACGCCGCCCCTCATCCTTCCCGCCGGGCGGCCTGGACGAACAGCGATGACCGACGTGCCTGCCGACCCCTCCGCCGCCGGCGGCGCCCGCGACTACCGTGGCACCGTCTTCCTGCCCCGCACGCCCTTCCCGATGAAGGGGGACCTGCCGAAGCGCGAGCCCGGCTGGCTGGAGCGGTGGGAACGGATCGGGCTGTGGGACCGGCTGCGGAAGCAATCGGCGGGGCGGGAGAAGTTCGTCCTGCATGACGGCCCGCCCTACGCGAACGGCGCGCTCCATATCGGCCACGCGCTGAACAAGATCCTGAAGGACGTCATCAACCGCGCCGCCCAGATGAGCGGCAAGGATGCCGACTACATCCCCGGCTGGGACTGCCACGGCCTGCCGATCGAGTGGAAGGTCGAGGAGGAGTACCGCAACCCCCGCGGCAAGTATCAGGGCGGGCGGGACAAGGACGCCGTGCCGGTGCTGGAGTTCCGCGCCGAGTGCCGCGCCTATGCCGCCCACTGGCTGGACGTGCAGCGGGAGGAGTTCAGGCGCCTCGGCGTCGCCGGCGACTGGGCCGGGCGCTACGCGACGATGGACTTCCCCTCCGAGGCCGCCATCGCCGGCGAGATCGGCAAGTTCCTGATGAACGGCTCGCTCTATCGCGGCCTGCGCCCGGTGATGTGGAGCCCGGTCGAGAAGACCGCGCTGGCCGAGGCCGAGGTCGAGTACCACGACCACAAGTCCGCCATCCTCTACACCGGCTTCCCGATCCTGAAGGCCGGCGCGGAGGATCTGGTCGGCGCCGAGGCGGTGATCTGGACGACGACGCCCTGGACCATCCCGGCCAACCGGGCGCTGGCCTATGGCGGGGAGATCGACTACGCGCTGCTGGTCGTCGATGCCGTGGCGGAGGGCGTGGCGCTGGTCCGCCCCGGCCAGCGCTTCATCGTGGCCGAGGCGCTGATCGGCGCCTTCGCCAAGGAAGTGGGCCTCGCCGCCTTCTCCGTGAAGCGCGTCCTCAAGGGCACGCAGTTGGCCGGCGCCATCGCCGCGCATCCGCTGCGCGACTGGAGCGGTGCCCAGGGCGGCTACCGGTTCGACGTGCCGCTGCTGGAGGGCGATTTCGTCACCACCGAGGCCGGCACCGGCCTCGTGCACATGGCGCCGGCGCATGGCGAGGACGATTTCCGCCTGACCCGCGCGCATGGCATCGCCGTGCCGGAATGCGTCGCCGATGACGGCACCTACACGGTGCAGGCGCCGGGCTTCACCGGCATCCATGTGTTCAAGGCGCATGAGCCGGTCTGGGCGGCGCTGACCGAGACAGGGCACCTGGCCGGCAAGGGCTTCGTCACCCACAGCTACCCGCACAGCTGGCGCTCGAAGAAGCCGGTCATCTTCCGCGCCACGCCGCAATGGTTCATCGCCATGGACGATGGCAACCAGATCCGCGCCAAGGCGCTGGAGGCCATCGCCAACACCCGCTTCGTGCCCGACATGGGGCGCAACCGCATCGGCTCCATGGTGGCGGCGCGGCCGGACTGGTGCATCAGCCGCCAGCGCGCCTGGGGCGTGCCGATCGCCGTCTTCGTCGAGAAGAAGACCGGCGCGGTGCTGCGCGACCAGGCGGTGCTGGACCGCATCTGCGCCGCCTTCGCCGAGGAAGGGGCGGATGCCTGGTACAGGCCCGGCGCCGCCGCCCGCTTCCTCGGTGACGGCCGCAACCCGGACGATTACGAGCAGGTGATGGACATCGTCGATGTCTGGTTCGAATCCGGCTCGACCCATGCCTTCGTGCTGCGCGACCGCGGCCTGCCGGTGCCGGCCGATCTCTACCTGGAGGGCTCGGACCAGCATCGCGGCTGGTTCCACTCCTCCCTGCTGGAGAGCATCGGCACCAATGGCTTCGCCCCCTTCAAGGCCATCCTGACGCACGGCTTCGTGCTCGACGAGGGCGGGCGGAAGATGTCGAAGTCGCTCGGCAACGTCACCGCGCCGCAGGAGGTGACGCAGCAGTACGGCGCCGACATCCTGCGCCTCTGGGTGATGAATTCCGACACCGCGGACGACCTGCGCATCGGCAAGACCATCCTCGGCCAGCAGGCGGAGCTCTACCGCCGCATCCGCAACACGCTGCGCTGGCTGCTCGGCAATCTCGACGGCTTCGAGGAAAGCGAGATCCTGCCGCACGACCAGCTCCCCGAGCTGGAGCGCTGGGTGCTGCACCGGCTGACCGAGCTGGACGCGCGGCTGCGCAAGGCCGCCGCGGATTACGACTGGAACGGCGTCTATCCCGAGATCCACGGCTTCTGCGCGACGGACCTCTCGGCCTTCTATTTCGACATCCGCAAGGACAGCCTCTATTGCGACGCGCGCGACAGCCACCGCCGCCGCGCCGCCCGCACGGTGCTGGACGCGCTGCACCGCTGCCTGACCGCCTGGCTCGCCCCGGTGATGCCCTTCACCGCCGAGGAGGCCTGGCTCGCCCGCTTCCCCTCCGAGACGGATTCCGTCCATCTGCGGGACTTCCCGGTGCTGCCGGCGGCCTGGCGGGATGACGTCCTGGCGGCGAAGTGGCAGCGGCTGCGGGAGATCCGCCGCAGCGTCACGGGGGCGCTGGAGAAGGCGCGCGGCGCCGGCACCATCGGCTCCTCGCTGCAGGCGGCGCCGACGCTGCACCTCGCCCCGGCCGAGATCGAGCTGCTGCCGCCGGCCGCCTGGGCCGAGCTCTGCATCACCTCCGACCTGATGCTGAGCGCCGCTCCGCCGCCCGAGGCGGCCTTCACGGTCGAGGGCGTGGCCGGCGCGGCCACCGAATTCGCCCTCGCCCCGGGCGGGAAGTGCGAGCGCTGCTGGAAGGTGCTGCCCGAGGTCGGCCAGTCCGCCGCCCATCCCACCCTCTGCCGCCGCTGCGAGGCGGTGGTCGAAGCCGCCGCATGAGCCTCAAGCTCGGCCTGCCCTTCGCCGCCGGCATCCTGGCGGCGGACCAGATCAGCAAGTGGTGGATCCTGGAGGTGCTCCGCCTGCCGGAACGCTTCCAGGTGCGGCTCGTCGATCTCGGCGCGGTCGGCTTCGACCTCACCATGGTCTGGAACCGCGGCGTCACCTTCGGCCTGCTGGCCGGGGACAGCCCCTGGCACCGGATCGGCCTCGCCGTGCTGGCGCTGGCCGTGGTCGCGCTGCTGCTGCGCTGGCTGGCACGGGCCGAGAACCGGCTGAGCGCGCTGGCGCTGGGTGGCATCGTCGGCGGCGCCATCGGCAATGTCATCGACCGGCTGCGCTTCGGCGCGGTGGTGGACTTCGCCGATTTCCGGATTGGCAGCTTCCACTGGTATGTCTTCAACGTCGCCGATGCCGCCATCGTCCTGGGCGTGGCGGCACTGATCGCCGATGCCTTGTTCCGGCCCGGCCGGACCGCTAAGGAAACGCCATGAGGCAGCTCTCCACCCGTGCCGCTCTCTCCGGCACCGCCCTGGCCTGCGGCCTGCTGCTCGCCGGCTGCGGCTCCGACACCTCGCGCACCCTGGGCTTCACCCGGGACGCGCCGGACGAGTTCAGTGTCGTGACCCGCGCGCCGCTCTCCCTGCCGCCGAGCCTGGGCGACCTGCCGCAGCCCCGCCCCGGCGTGCCGCGCCCGCAGGAGCTGCGTGGCCGCGAGGCCGGCGAGGCGACCGTGGCGCCCGGCGCCTCCTTCGGCGTCGGCGCCGCCGCCGCGCCCTCCTCCGGCGAGAGCGCGCTGCTGGCCCAGGCCGGCACCGGCGGAAGCACGCCCGACATCCGCCGGCGGGTCGACGAGGAAAGCCTCCGGCTCGACCAGCCCGACCGCAGCGTGGTGGACCGGCTGATGTTCTGGAAGGACGCGCCGCCGCCCGGCACCGTCGTCGATCCGCAGCGCGAGGCGCAGCGCCTGCGGGAGAACGCCGCCCTCGGCCGCAGTCCGGAGGAGGGCGAGACCGCCATCATCCAACGGCGCCGGACGGGCCTGTTCTCGGGGCTGTTCTGAACCCGCCCGAAGCCCCATGTGAGGACGCGATGTCCGCCCTCACCCGCCGCGCGGCGCTGTCCGCCGATGCCGCCCTGCCCGCGCT
>NZ_JBSXMU010000050.1:0-26302 GCF_054073225.1 Teichococcus aerofrigidensis | reverse complement strand
GCCCGGGCGGAGCCGGTCGTCTTCCCCTCCCCCCCCCCCCCCCCCCCCCCCCCCGCGGCGGGTGCTGGACGAGACCTCGCTGGCGGCGCGGCTCGCCCAGCTCGCCGGCACGCCGGTCGAGGCGCTGCGCCGCCGCCTGCCCGGCTTTGCCCAGGGCATGGTGGACGGCGCCGTGCGCCGCGCGCTCTCCACCGCGCTGAACACCGCCATGCGCTCCGGACCGGGCCGCGCGCCGCCCGGCATCTCCTCCGACTGGCTGCACCGCGGCCTGGCGGCGGCGAGCGGTGCCGCGGGCGGCGCCTTCGGCCTGCCGGGCACCCTGCTGGAGCTGCCGGTCTCGACCACCATCCTGCTGCGCCAGATCGGCGCCGAGGCCGCGGCCGCCGGCGAGGACACCCGCCTGCCCGAGACCGGCGCGGAATGCCTGAAGGTCTTCGCGCTCAGCGGGCCGGGCCTGGCGGACGATGCCACCGAGACCGGCTACTTCGCCACCCGCCTCGCCCTGGCGCAGTTCCTGCCGAACATGAGCGCGGCGCTGCTGCCGGGTTTCATCGGCGCCATCGCCGCCCGCTTCACCGGCCCGCTGATGATCAAGCTCGGCGCCCAGGCGGCGCCCGTGGTGGGCGCGGCGGCGGGGGCGGCGGTGAACCTCGCCTTCCTGCAGCATTTCCGCGAGCTGGCGCGGGCGCATTTCACCGTCCGCCGGCTGGAGCGCGAGCACGGCGCCGAGGCGGTGCGCGCGGCCTATGAGGTGCTGGCCGCGCGGGCTCGGCACCGCGCCGCCTGACGGCCGCGTCCGGGGGCGCCCAATCCGCCAAGCTGTTGCTTTTCCGGATTGTTTTCCCGGCGTCCCGCCTGGCTACTTAATCTTCCGGCAATCTTTCGGTCATTCGGGCGTCATCCCCCCATCCTAATGGCGCGGCCATGCCGACCGGCGGGGAAGGCGGCCTGCGGCATCCGCGATGGCGCCGCTCCCCTCGTCGCGACGCGACCACCACTGAGGGAAAAACCCGGACATGGTCAGTTTTGCCACGCTCGATGGCCAGCCGCCGCTCGTCATTGCTCACCGCGGCGCCAGCGGCTACCGCCCGGAGCACACGCTGGAAGCCTATAAGCTGGCGATCGAGATGGGCGTCAGCGTGATCGAGCCCGATCTGGTCGCGACCCGTGATGGCCATCTGGTCGCGCGGCACGAGAACACCCTCTCCGACACCACGAACGTGTCGGACCTTCCCGAATTCGCCGACCGCCACGTCACCAAGGTGATCGACGGCCGCAGCGTCACGGACTGGTTCATCGAGGACTTCACGCTGGCCGAGCTGAAGACCCTGCGCACCAAGGAGCGGCTGGGCGAGCTGCGGCCGGAAAGCCAGTCCTATGACGGGCAGTTCGAGATCGCCACGCTGGAGGAGATCCTGGCCCTGGTGCGGCAGGTCGAGGCCGAGACGGGCCGCGAGATCGCCATCGCGCCTGAGACCAAGCACCCGACCTATTCGGAGTCGATCGGCCTCGATCTCAGCCAGATGCTGATCGACACGCTGGTGGCGAACGACTTCACCGATCCTGACCGCGTCTACATCCAGTCCTTCGAATCGGGCAATCTGATCCGTCTGCACGACAGCATCATGCCGGCGGCGGGGGTGGATCTGCCGCTGGTGCAGCTCGGCAACGCCTCCTCCCTCGAGGCGCTGCGGGAGATCGCCCGCTACGCCGATATCGTCGGACCCAGCAAGGATGCCATCCTGCTGCGCACGCGCCTGGCCGAGCCGGTGGACGCGGATGGGGACGGCACGGCCACGCTGCGCTTCGAGCTGAGCGGCGAGATCAGCCCGCTGGTCGGGAACGCGCATGCCGTCGGGCTGAAGGTCATCCCCTACACCATCCGCGCCGAGGAGAACTATCAGGCGCTGAACCCGGACGGCACGCCGCAGACGGCGGCGCAGGAGGCCCTGAAGCTGCTTCAGCTCGGCGTGGACGGCTTCTTCATCGACCAGCCCGACATCGGCCTGCAGGCGCTGGCGGACCTCCTCGCCGGCGACGGCACGGACGGCGCCGATTGGCTGACCGGCGGCGGCGGCGCCGACTTCCTCGATGGCGGCGCCGGGGATGACGTCCTGAACGGTGGCGCCGGGGATGACGAGCTGACCGGCGGCGCGGGCGATGACTGGCTGAACGGCGGCACCGGCACCGACACCGCCGTCTACCTGGGCGAGCTGGCCGGCCACGCCTTCCAGCGCGCGGGGCGGGTGCTGACGGTCAGCGGCCCGGAGGGGACCGACAGGCTGACCGACATCGAGCAGATCCGCTTCGTCGATGGCACCCTGACCCTGGGCGACGATCCGCTCTTCGACGCCGCCTTCTACGCGCGGTCCAACCCGGACGTCTGGGAGGCCGGGGTCGATCCGAAGGCGCATTACGACACGTTCGGCCGCACCGAGGGGCGCGATCCCAACGCCTTCTTCGACACCGATGCCTATCTGGCGGCCCATGCCGATGTCGCGGCGGTCGGCATGAACCCGCTGGACCATTACCGGGAGTATGGCTGGACCGAGGGCCGCGATCCCTCCGCCGCCTTCAGCACCGGCGCCTATCTGGCGGCGCATGCCGATGTCGCGGAAGCCGGCATGAACCCGCTGGAGCATTACCTGACCTATGGCCTGGCCGAGGGCCGCGGCCTGGGCGCCGACAGCCTGCTCGGCTGAGGAGGCGGGCCGGGACGGCGGCGCCGCCCCGGCCTTTCGGCGCCGGAGCAGGCGAATCCGGTGATGAAATAGGGTGGCCAGCGCCGCCGGCCTGCGCTCAAGCTGTGCCCAGTTGGCCCGAGGCCATGCTGTCGTGGCGGGAGAGCCAGCCGGGAGAGATGCTCATGTCCAAGCTGTCCCGCCGCAAGGCGGTCTTCGGCTCCCTCTGCATGGCCTGCGCCGGGGCGCATGGCCTGATGGTCAGCAGCGCCCGCGCCCAGGGCTGGAGCCCGCCCGGCGCCGCGCAGCGCTGCCCCTCCCGCTGGGGCGCCGCCGACCGGCGCGGCGCGATGAACCTGATGACGCCGGAGCGGGCGAAGCGCGCGGCGCAGCTGATCCGCACCGGCGAGATCGTCGAATGCGGGCAGTCGCTGAACCAGACCATGCCCTTCTTCGGCACGCGCCGCTTCGACGTGCATCTCAAGCGCACCTTCATGAACCCCGAGGGCAACCGGCGCGGCTCGAACGAGGAGCTGGTGGTCGCCGAGATCGGCCAGGTCGGCACGCAGCTCGATGCCTTCCCGCACCAGACCATCGGCGACGAGGGCTACAACTGCGTCAACATCCCGCGCATCTCGAGCCGCAACGGCTTCACCGAGATGGGCGTGGACACGGTGGGCACCATCTTCACCCGCGGCGTGCTGATCGACGTGGCGGCGCTGAAGGGCGTCGCCACCCTGCCCGACACCTACGAGATCACGCCGGAGGATCTGGAGGCGGCGCTGCGCCGGCAGAACACGCGCATCGAGGAAGGCGACGCGGTGATCGTCCACACCGGCTGGGGCCTGCTCTGGGGTCGCGACAACGCGCGCTACGTCCGCTCCTGCCCCGGCCTCGGCGTCGCCGCGGCGGAGTGGGTCCTGCGGCAGAACCCGATGCTGATGGGGTCGGACAACTGGCCGGTGGAATGCGCGCCCTCCAAGACCATGCCGGATGCCAGCCTGCCGGTGCACCAGCTGGCGCTGGCCGTGCATGGCGTGCACCTGCTGGAGAACATGAAGCTCGACGTGCTGGCGAGCCGCGGGCAGCATGAATTCGCCTTCGCCGTGCAGCCGCTGAAGGTGCAGGGCGGCACGGGATCGACCGTCGCGCCCTCGGCGCTGTTCTGAGGCGGCCGGGAGGGCCGGCCGCCCTCCCTTCCCGCGACCTTGACATCCGCCTTCGTGTCAGCCCGCCTGCCGATCCGCCGCGCCCGCGGTAAAGAGGGCGTGGGCGAGGCAAGGGGATTGAGATGCGGCTGGTGATGATCGGGGCGGGCGGCCATGGGCGGGCCGTGCTGGAGGTGCTGCGCGATGCCGGCTGGCCCGATCCGGTCGGTGTGCTGGATGACGACCCGGCCTGCCGCGGCCTGCCGGGCGTGCCGCATCTCGGCCCCCTCGCCCGCGCCGCCGCCCTGCGCGCCGGGGGGGTGGAGGGCGCGCATGTGGCGCTCGGCGACAATGCCCGCCGGCGCCGGCTGGGCGAGGAGCTGGGCCACCTCGGCTTCACCCTGCCCGCCTTCCGCCACCCCTCCGCCGTGATCGCGCGCGATGCCGCCCTCGGCCCCGGCAGCGTCGCCATGCCGCGCGTCGTCCTGGGCGCGATGGCGCGCGTCGGCGCCCATGTCATCCTCAACACCGGCTGCATCGTCGAGCATGACTGCGTGGTGGAGGCGGGCTGCCATGTCGCGCCCGGCGCCGTGCTGGGGGGCGGGGTGGCGCTGGGCGCGGGGGCGATGGTGGGCATCCTCGCCGGCATCCGCCCCGGCCGCCGGATCGGCGCCGGGGCGGTGGTCGGCATGGGTGCCGCGGTGCTGGAGGATGTTCCGCCGGCGGCCCGGGTGGGCGGCGTGCCCGCCCGGCCGCTGGGGGAGGGCTGAGCTGCCTCAGCTGCGGATCAGCGGGCACTCCGACTGCGCGAGCGGCTTCACCGTCTCCTCCGGCGCCATGGTCGAGACCAGCTTGCAGTAGTCCCACCCGCCTGTGCTCTCGGCCGGCGTCTTCACCTGCAGGAGATAGGCCGGCAGCACCGCCCGGCCATCGGCGCGGATGGAGCCGGCGCCGAAGGCGTCGTCCTCCGTCGGCATGGCCTTCATGCGCGCGACGGTGGCGGCGCCGCTGGCCTTCGCGGCCTCGACGCCGAGCGCCGCCACGGCCTTCAGGTAATGCAGCGTCACCGCGTAGCAGCCGGCATGCACCATGCCCGGATAGGCGCCGCCCATCGCCGGCAGCACGCGCCGGGTGAAGGCGCGGGTGCGGTCATTGGTGTCCCAGTAGAAGCTGTTGGTGAAGAGCAGCTTCTGCATGGTGTCGAGCCCGGCGGCGCGGATGTCGTTCAGGAACATCACCAGCGCGGCCATCTTCATGCTGCGCGTCACGCCGAACTCATGCGCCTGCTTGATGCAGTTGGGCAGGTCGTTTCCGCCCAGCGCCAGGCCGATCACATCGGCGCCGCTGCCGCGCGCGGCGATCAGCATGGCCGAGAAGTCGCCGGTGCCGAGCGGCGCCCGCGCGCTGCCCACCACCTCGCCGCCCGCCTGCTGCACGAAGGTGGTCGTCTCCGCCTGCAGGGAATGGCCGAAGGCGTTGTCGGTGGCGATGAAGTACCATTTCTTCCCGCCGCCGCGCACGGTCTCGGCCGCCACCGCCTTGGACAGCATGTAGCCGTCATAGGTCCAGTTGACGGTGTTCGGCGTGCAGAGCTTGTTGGTGAACTCCGTCGCGGTGACGGCGACGCCGAGGCAGGCCTTGTCCTTCTCGCGCGCGATGGTCGAGACCGCCAGGCCGACGGCGGAGTTCGGCCCGGCGATCACCATGTCCACCCCCTGCTGGTCGATCCAGCGCCGCACCAGGCTGGCGCCGGTGTCGGCCTTGTTCTGGTGGTCGCCGAAGAGCACCTCGACCTCGAGGCCCTTCGCCGGGCCCGAGGCCCCGGCCAGGAATTCCGTGGCGGCCTGGCGCGCGCAGCCGACGCCGCCGCGGCCCAGCAGGTCCGTGTAGATGCCGGAGAAATCGGCGAGCACGCCGATCCGGATCACCGGCGCCTGCGCCAGGGCCGGGGCGGCGAGCGGCGGTGCCGCCAGCGCGGTGGCGAGGCCGGCGGCCCCCTGGAGGAACACGCGGCGCGATACGGTCATGGAAGCTTCCCCTGGAACTGCGCCCATTGGCACGGCCGTCCTCTGCGTGACGGTTCACACCCGTGCCGGGCGGTGATGGCGATGAGGTGCCCGGCCGGGCTCAGCCCAGCCGGGGCTTGTCGATCCCGGCCATGTCGCAATGCGCGTCGACCATGGCCGAGAAGTCCTGCCCGCCGAAGCCGCGGGCCCGGGCGGCGCTGAAGGCCTCGCGCGCCGCCGCGACCATGGGCAGGGGCACCTTCGCCGCGCTGGCGGCCTCGACGATCAGCGTCAGGTCCTTGTGCGCCAGGTCGATGGTGAAGCCCGGCGCGGTGTCGCCGGCCAGCACCTTGGACGGCCAGGCGACCTTCAGCTGCCCGTTCACCGCCGTGGTGCCGTAGAGCACGTCGAGCGTCCTCTCCAGCTGCAGTCCGAAGCGCTGCGACAGGGCCAGGGCCTCGGCGTTCATCTGGCAGGAGGCGACGGCGAGGAGGTTGTTCACCAGCTTGGTGCGGGTGCCGCTGCCGGGACCGCCGCAGTGGTAGATGGTGCTGCCCATCGCCTCCAGCAGCGGCTTCACCCGCGCGAAATCCTCCGCCTCGGCGCCGACCATGAAGAGCGACTCGCCCCGGTCGGCATGGCTGGCCAGGCGCCCGACCGGCGCGTCGACGAAGCCGATGCCGCGCTCGCGCGCCTGGCGCGCCAGGCGGTCGGTGGTCTCGGGATCGACGGTGCTCATGTCCATCACCACGGCGCCCGGCCGGGCCTGGGCGATGACGCCCTCGGCGCCCCCCACCACCGCCTGCACCACCGCCGAATTCGGCAGCATGGTGACGATGACATCGCCCGCGCCGGCGACCTCGGCGACGGTTCGCGCCGCGCGCGCCTGCAGCGCCTCCAGCTCGCTCACCGCATCGGCGTTGATGTCGTTGACGATCAACCGGAAGCCCCTGCGGCACAGGTTCGAGGCCATGGGGCGGCCCATGCGTCCGAGCCCGATGAAGCCGACATCCATAATGCTGTCCTCCCTGGATTGCCTGTATGTTACGCTGGTTTGTCGCACGGACGCGCCACAAATGGCGCGGGCCGCGTCGCCGCGCCTCGCCTCAGCGGGCCGGCACCACCGAGGACGGCTCCACCGCCATGCCCATGGCCAGGTAGCCGGCGCGGTTCGGATGCAGCCTGTCGCCCTTGCCGCCGGTGGTGGAGTCCGGGATCATTTCCTCCCGCAGTCCGCCCGTCGCCGGATCGAGGGTCGCGCGGTCGAATTCGGCGACGGCGTCGAACAGCCCGCTCTGGCGGATGAAGTCGTTCAGCCCGCGCCGCTTCTCGTCCTGCTCGGCATGGCCATGCGCCGCGCTGGTGCTGCCCAGCGCGCTGGTCACGGTGGCGCCGACGATGCGGACGCCGGGGATGGCCGCGCGGAGGCGCCGCACCCCCTCCGTCATGCCCTCCCGCACCGCGTCCAGCGTGGCATTGCCGTTGCGGCTGAAGTCGTTGGTGCCCTCCAGCCAGACGACGGTGGCGACGCCCGAGAGGCCGATCACGTCGCGCTGCAGCCGGGCCAGCGCCGAGGGGCCGCCGGGGAAGGGCTTGTCCGGCCCGTATTCCCTTGGCCCGACCACCTGGTTGCCGCCGATCCCGGCATTGACGACGGCGACGCGGTGGCCCAGCGCCGCGTGCAGCCTGCGGGACAGCACGTCGGGCCAGCGGTCATCGCCGTTCATGGTCGAGGCGGTGCCGTCGGTGATCGAATCGCCCAGGCAGACCACGACCGGCGTGCCGGCGGGGGCGGCCATGTCCACCGCGTCGAGGAAGAACCACGAGGCGGTGGAGAGGGGGAAGGCCGCCTCGCCCTCCTCGGCGCCGCGCGCGCCGGCGCCGGGCGGCGTGACGTAGGAGGTCTGCAGCGCCTTGGCGTGCCAGGTCATCGGCCCGCTCGGCCCCGCGACATGGAAGGAGACGGCGAGCTTGCGGCCGGCCAGCAGCGGATGGCCCGACTCGGCGGCGAAGGGCAGCCCGACCGGGTCGGACCAGACCTCGCCGCCGGGCGCCACGGTGACGCCGGGCTGGCCGCCGAACAGCACCGGGCGGTTGCTGCCGGGCATCACCGCCGCGCCGCCCCAGTGCAGCCCGGCGAAGACGCCGTCGAGCCGCAGCGGCCGGGTGCCGAAGGCGTTGCTGAAGCGCAGGCGCGCCCGCGGGCCCCAGAGATCGGGGCGCAGCACCAGGCGGAAGGTCTGGTCCCGCGCGCCCTCGGCCGGGTCGGGAAAGGCGAAGCGCTGGTCGGGTTGGGCGGAGGGATTGCCGACCGGATAGGGCCCCTGGGCGGAGCCGGTCCAGGCCGTCGCCCAGCTTCCGGCGCCGCCGCTCCCTGGCGTGGACGGCCCGGCGGCGGTCTGCGCCGCCGCCGGCAGGACGCCGAGCGTCGCCGAGGCCAGGGTCGCGTGCAGCCACATCCTGCGGTCCATTCCTTCGTCCTCCCCGCGCGACGCTTCCGGCCGCTGCGCCTCAGCTTTCCATGAAAGCGTCGCGGCGCAAAGACGGGGCGGAGGTTACGGCCCCGCCATGTGGACGGCGATGCGGACCAGGGCGCTGACCACCAGCAGGACCAGGACGATGCGCGAGAGGGTGGAGATCGACGGCATGGCACGGAGATGGCCCCGCCCCGCCCCGGCGCAAAGCCCCGGCTCCCCTCTCCCTTCCGCTGGCGCCGCGCCGCGCCATCGCCTATCCCGGACCGCCATGGACGCCACCGATGCCCGCCTCGCCGCGCAGTACGAAGCCTATCCCTATCCCGAGCGTGACCCGCGCGAGGAGGCGCGGCGGCTGATCGTCGGCAGCCCGAGCCATCTGCGCGAGATCGACCACTGGATCTTCGGTGCGCGCCGCCCCGCCGGGCAGCCGCTGCGCGCCCTGATGGCCGGCGGCGGCAGCGGCGACGCGACGATCATGCTGGCGCAGCAGATGGCCACGGCCGGCCGGCCGGGCGAGGTGGTCTGGCTCGACCGCTCGGCCGCCGCGCGCAAGGTGGCCGAGGCGCGGGCGGCCGCCCGCGGGCTCGGCAATATCCGCTTCGTCACCGGCTCGCTGCTGGAGGCCGCGGATCACGGCCGCTTCGACTACATCGACTGCTGCGGCGTGCTGCACCACCTCCCCGACCCCGCCGCCGGTCTCGGGGCCCTGGCCGCCGCCCTGGCGCCGGGCGGCGGGATCGGGCTCATGGTCTATGCGCCGCATGGCCGCACCGGGGTCTACATGCTGCAGGAGGCGCTGCGCCTGATCGCGCCCGACAGCGAGGCGCCGCCCGCCCGCGTCGAGATCGCCAGGCGGCTGTGGAAGCAGGCGCCGCAGACTGCCTGGCTGCGCCGCAACCCCTGGATCACCGACCACATCGAGGGCGGCGATGCCGGGCTCTACGACCTGCTGCTGAACCCGCGCGACGTGGCCTTCACCGTGCCGCAGCTGGCGGCGCTGATCGGCCAGGCGGGGCTGCGGCTGCGCTGCTTCGTCGAGCCGCTGCGCTACGACCCCGACCGCTACCTGAACGACCCGAAGCTCCGCGCCCGCACCGCCGGGCTGGACCCGATCGGGCGCGCCGCCCTGGCGGAGGCGATCTGCGGCAACATGGGCATCCACATCGCCTATGCGACGCGCGACCCGGCGCCGGAGCCCGACTGGGAGAACCCCGCCGCCGTGCCGCTGCTGCGGGAGCTGGACGGCCCGGCCCTGGCACGCGGCCTGCCGAAGGATGGCGTGCTGCGCGTGACCTTCGACGGGCTGACGGTCGGCCTGCCCCTGCCCCGCCTGGCCGCCGCCATCCTGGCGCGGGTCGACGGGCGGCGCAGCATCGGCGCCATCGGCGCGGAGCTGGCGGTCAACGGCGTCGCGCCCGAGGCCTTCCGGCGCGACTTCGCCGCGCTGCGCGCCGCGCTGGAGCCGCTGAACCGTCTGCTGCTGGCCGCCCCGGATGCCGGAGCGCCGTGACGGCCCGCCCGGTCATCATCATCTTCGGCGCGGCGGTGCGGCCGGATGGCGGGCCGAGCCTGACGCTGCGCCGGCGGGTGAAGGCCGCCGCCGCCTTCGGCGCCACCCTGGCCGATCCGCTCTACATCCCCACCGGCGCGCAGGGGCGGCACGGCCCGCCTGAGGCGGAGGTGATGGCGCGGCTGCTGCAGGACCTCGGCGTGCCGGGCGAGGCGATCCGCCAGGAGCCGAGCGGCACCGACACGCTGAGCTCCGCCCGCGCCTGCGCCCGGCTGCTGCGCGGACATGAGGGGCCGGTCTGGGCGGCCAGCAGCGGCTATCACCTGCCGCGCTGCGTCGCCCTGCTGCGCGCCTTCGGCCTGCCGGCCCGCGCCGCCCCCGCGCCCGAGGCGGCGCATGGCTTTCTCGACCGCTGGTGGTGGCGGGCCCGGGAAGGGGCCGCCCTGCCCTATGACCTGGCGCTGGTGCTGTGGGAACGCGCCACCGGCCACGCGCCGGAGGGGCGGCCCGGGGACTGACCTCGGCCGGGAGACGACGCATTCCCGACCGGCGTGCTTCCATGGCAGGCTTCCCGCCGCAACGGGGAGAACCGCCGCCGATGTTCGACAACGAGACGCCCTGGGCGCCCAGCCAGCGCTATCCCGACCCGCGCTTCCGCGCCTTCGAGCCGGTCTTTCACAGCTTCCGGGCCATGAACGGCACGGTGGAGAAGCTGGCCGGCGGCTGCCGCTGGGCCGAGGGGCCGGTCTGGCTCGGCGACCAGCGCGCCCTGCTCTGGTCCGACATCCCGAACAACCGCATCCTGCGCTGGGACGAGGAGACGGGGCAGGTCACGCCCTTCCGCCGCCCGGCCAACTTCGCCAACGGCAACACGCGCGACCGCCAGGGCCGGCTCGTCACCTGCGAGCATCTCGGCCGGCGCGTCACCCGCACCGAATATGATGGCGGCATCACCGTCCTGGCCGACCGCTACCAGGGCCGGCGGCTGAACTCGCCCAACGACGTGGTGGTGCGGTCCGACGGCAGCATCTGGTTCACCGATCCGAGCTTCGGCCTCGGCGGCTATATCGAGGGCGAGAAGGCCGAGGCGGAGCTGCCGCACGGCGTCTACCGCATCGACGGGCAGAGCGGCGCGGTGACGCTGCTGACCGACGAGATGGAGGGGCCGAACGGCCTGGCCTTCTCGCCGGACGAGAAGACCCTCTACATCGTCGAGAGCCGCGCCGAGCCGCGCCGCATCCTGGCCTTCGACGTCACCGCGGAAGGCGGCATCGCCAACCGCCGGGTCGCCGTGCAATGCGCGCCGGGCGAGACGCCGGACGGCTTCCGCCTCGACACGCAGGGCAATCTCTGGTGCGGCTGGGGCATGGGCAGCGCGGAGCTGGACGGCGTGCGGGTGTTCAGCCCGGGCGGCACGGCGCTCGGCCATATCGACCTGCCGGAACGCTGCGCCAATGTCTGCTTCGGCGGACGGCACCGCAACCGGCTGTTCATGGCCGCCTCGCGTTCCATCTACAGCGTGCTGCTGAACGTGCAGGGCGCCCCGGGAGGGTGAGCCGGGTAGGGCCGGAACCAGCTTCCGGCCCCACCGCCGGCACGCCCGCGCCGAGGGGCCTCAGCGCGGCGGGCGCGGCGATTCCACGCCGCCGGGCGCGGCCAGGCCGTTGCGGCGCAGGCAGTCGCGATAGGCGCGCAGTTCCGCCACCCGCATGTCGTAGGCGACGCGCTCCCGGTTCTCCAGATTGGTCGCGTTGAGCTGCTGGGAGACGTTCTGCAGGGCCGGATCGTCGCGCGCCTCGGCGCGGCAGGCGGCATGGGCCGGGCTGAGCGGCGCCTCGTCGCGCGGGTCGGGCGCGCGCTCCCGGGCGCAGGCGGCGAGCAGCAGGCCCAGCCCCAGGCCCAGAACAGGAAGGCGCCTCATGCCCGCCACTCCAGCCAGTCCTCGATCAGGCGGCGGGCGATCGAGTCCAGGCGCGGCAGGCCGAAGCCGAGCGCGGCGTGGTCGCGGATCTCCTCGCGGCTGAACCAGCGGGCGTCGCGCAGCTCCTCCGGGTCGATGGTGATCGCTTCCGAGAGCGCCTCGGCGTGGAAGCCGAGCATGATCGAGGCCGGGAAAGGCCAGGGCTGGGAGGAGTGGTAATGCACCTCGCCCACCCGGATGCCGGTCTCCTCCAGCACCTCGCGCCGCACCGCCTCCTCCAGGCTCTCGCCCGGCTCCACGAAGCCGGCCAGGGTCGAATACATGGTGGTGGAGGGGAAGCGGGTGGAATGGCCGAGCAGGGCGCGGTTGCCGTCCGTCACCAGCATGATCACCGCCGGGTCGGTGCGCGGGAAGTGCTGCGCGCCGCAGGCGGTGCAGGCCATGGCGTTGCCGGCGCTGCGCGACTCGCAGGCGCCGCCGCAGACGCCGCAGAAGCGGTGCCGGACGCGCCAGTGCATCAGGCCGCGGGCATGCGCCAGCACGCTGGCCTCGCCCGCCGGCAGAAGCCCGGCGACGCTGCGCAGATCGGCGAACTCGCCGAATTCGGGTGGCAGGAGCGGCAGCGGGTCGTCGGCCGCGGAACAGTCCACCGCGAAGACCGGGCGGCCCTCCCAGAGGCCGAGCAATGCCCAGGGCCCGCCGGCCATGCGCACCGCCTCGGCCGCCTCGGTGGAGAGCAGAACCGCCTCGGGGTGGCCGTCGGCCAGGCCGCGCATCAGGCTGCGGCTGCGCCAGACGGGGATGAACAGGGCCTCGGGCGAGGCCATGGCCTCGGCGACGAAGGCGGCGTCCTCCCGCCGGCCGGAGGCTCGGTCGAGGGGGCTGCCGGTATAGGCATTGGGGCGGGAAGCCGGAATGGACAGCATCTTGGCCGCGACCCTGCCACCGGACGCGCCCGCCGGCAACCGACCGGGCGCGATCCTCGCCCCGCCCCCCTTGCCTCGGAGGGGGGGCGGCATGATATGGCATCCTCGGAAGGTCGGTGGCGGACAGGCGCCTTGCCAACCCGGTCAGGTCCGGAAGGAAGCAGCCGCAGCGAGTTCCCGCCTGGGTCGCTCCACCGGTCTTCCACCTCGCCCTGACGGCCCGCCGCGGCCAGCACCGGACAGCCGCGCGCCATGCCCAGCGATACGCCTCCCGCCGACGATCAGGACCTGCCGCCCCTCCCCGAGGGGCCGGGCCTGTTCGGCGAGGCCCCCTCTCCCGCGCCCGTCATGGCCGCGCCCACCATTGCTGCGCCCGCCATGGCCGAGCCGGAGGCCGCGCCCTACCGCGTCCTGGCCCGCAAGTATCGCCCCACCAGCTTCGCCGATCTGATCGGGCAGGAGGCGCTGGTGCGCACCCTGCGCAACGCCTTCGCGCAGAACCGGGTGGCGCATGCCTTCATGCTCACCGGGGTGCGCGGCGTCGGCAAGACGACTACGGCGCGCATCATCGCCCGCGCGCTGAACTGCGTCGGGCCGGACGGGACGGGCGGCCCCACCGCCGACCCCTGCGGCGTCTGCGCCGAGTGCCAGGCGATCCTGGCCGACCGCCACCCCGACGTGCTGGAGCTGGACGCCGCCTCCAACAACGGCGTCGACAATATCCGCGAGCTGCGCGAGGCGGTGCGCTACCGCCCGGCCCGCGCCCGCTTCAAGGTCTATATCCTGGACGAGGTCCACATGCTGTCGACGGCGGCGTTCAACGCGCTGCTGAAGACGCTGGAGGAACCGCCGCCGCAGGTGAAGTTCCTGTTCGCCACCACCGAGATCCGCAAGGTCCCGGCCACCATCCTCTCCCGCTGCCAGCGCTTCGACCTGCGGCGGGTGCCGCAGGAGACGCTGCGCGCGCATTTCGCCGCCATCGCGGCGAAGGAGGGGGTGGCGGCCTCGGAGGAGGCGCTGGCGATGATCGCCCGCGCGGCGGACGGCTCGGTGCGCGACGGCCTCTCCCTGCTCGACCAGGCGATCGCCCAGGTGGCCGGCGCGCCCGGCGGCATCGAGGCCGGGCTGGTGCGGGACATGCTGGGCCTGGCCGACCGCTCCCTGCTCTTCGACCTGCTGGAAGGCTGCTTCCGCGGCGATCTGCCGGCGGTGCTGGCGGCGATGGACCGCGGCCATGAGCGGGGCGCCGATCCCGGCGTCATCCTGGCCGACCTGCTGGAACTGACCCATACCCTGACGCGCCTGCGCGCCGTGCCGGCGCTGCGGGCCGATCCCGCGCTGCCGGAGGCCGAGCGGGTGCGCGGCGTCGCCATGGCCGAGCGGCTGTCGATCCCGCTGCTGGGCCGCGCCTGGCAGGTGCTGCTGAAGGGCATCACCGAGGTGGCCGAGGCGCCGGACCGGCGCATGGCGGCCGAGATGGTGCTGATCCGCCTCGCCCATCTGGCCGAGCTGCCGACGCCGGGCGACCTTGTCCGCCGCCTGAGCGAGGGCGGCGCGGCGGGCGCCCCCTCCCCCGCCGCCACCCCCTCCTCCGCCCTGGCCGACGGGCCGGCCGGTGGGCCGGCTGGCGGCCTGCGCGCCATGGCCGGTGGCGGTGCCCGCCTCGATGCCGCCCCCGCGCCGGCCAGCGCGCCCCTGGCCCAGCCGCGCAACTTCCGCGAGGTGGTGGCGCTGGCCTCGGGCGTCCGGCCGCTCCTGCACGGCCACCTGCTGTTCGACGTGCATCCGGTGAGCTTCGCACCCGGCCGCATCGAGTTGCGGCAGACCGCGCAGGCGCCGCGCGACCTCGCCGCACAGCTCGCCGCCCTGCTGCAGGAGCGCACCGGCAGCCGCTGGACCATCGCCCTCTCCAATGCCGAGGGCGAACCGACCATCGCCGAGCAGCGCAGCCACCTGGCCGGCGAGCGGCTGGAGATGGCCCGCGCGCATCCCCTGGTGCAGTCCATCCTGCTCGCCTTCCCCGGCGCCGAGGTCGATGCGGTGCGCGACGACAGCCTCGACGCCTACGGCCTGCCGCCGATCCCGGAGGCGCCCGATGAGGGGCCGATGGACGGATCCATGGACGGGCCGGACTTCGCGCCGCCCGATGCCGAGCCGGCCGATCTCGACGACATCCCTTCGGAGGACCCATGAAGAACCTCGCCTCGATGATGAAGCAGGCCCAGCAGATGCAGGCCAAGATGCAGGAGATGCAGGCCCGGCTGGACAGCATGACGGTGGACGGCGCCGCCGGCGGCGGCATGGTCACGGTCACGCTGAGCGGCAAGGGCGACCTGAAGCGCCTGGCCATCGACCCCTCCCTGGTCGATCCGGCGGAGAAGGAGGTGCTGGAGGACCTGATCGTCGCCGCCCATGCCGATGCCAAGCAGAAGGTCGAGGCGATGATGGCCGAGGAGATGCAGAAGGCGACGGCGGGGATGAACATCCCCGGCATGGGCGGCGGCCTCGGCGGTCTCAAGCTGCCGTTCTGAGCATGACCGGCGCCAGGACGCCGGGCCGGGCGCCCGGCCCGGGTCCCCGCTCGGGCAGGGGCTGAGGTGGAGACGCGCGGGCCGGATCAGGTCGAGCGCCTGGTGGCGCTGCTGGCCCGGCTGCCCGGCATGGGCCGCCGCAGCGCCCGCCGCGCCGCGCTGAAGCTGCTGCAGGATCCGGGCGGGCTGATGCTGCCGCTGGCCCAGTCCCTGCGCGAAACGGCCGAGGCCGTGCGGCCCTGCCGCATCTGCGGCAACCTCGACACCCGCGACCCCTGCCGCATCTGCGCCGATCCGGCGCGGGAACAGGAGGTGCTCTGCGTGGTCGAGGGCGTGGCCGATCTCTGGGCGCTGGAGCGCGCCCATGTGCATCGCGGCCTCTACCATGTGCTGGGCGGCGTCCTCTCGGCGCTCTCCGGCGTGGGGCCGGAGGACCTGCGCGTCGCCGCCCTGCTGGAGCGGGTCGGGGCGGGGGCGATCCGCGAGGTGATCCTGGCCCTGCCGGCCACGGTGGACGGCGCCACCACCGCGCATTACCTGGCCGACCGGCTGCACCCCTGCGGCATCGCCGTCACCCGCCTGGCCCAGGGCGTGCCCATGGGCGGCGCGCTGGACGTGATGGATGACGGTACCCTGGCCGCCGCGCTGAAGGCCCGCCGCCCGGCCTGACGAGGGGCCTGACAAGGGGCCTGACGAGGGGCCCGCCCGTTCAGATCGCCACGCGCACGCCGAGCTCGACCACCCGGTCGCTCGGGATGCGGAAGAACTCGGTCGCCGGCATGGCGTTGCGGCTCATCAACGAGAACAGCCACTGCTGCCAGGTCGTCATCCGCGGCGCCGAGGCGGCCACCAGCGTTTCGCGGCCCAGGAAGTAGCTGGCCTGCATCGGCTCGAAGCGCACGCCGTATTCGCCGAGCGCCTCCAGCTCCTTCGGGATGTTCGGGCTCTCCTGGAAGCCGTAGCGCAGGATGACGCGGTGGATGCCGGGCGCCAGCTCCGCCACCTCGCGCCGCTGCGGCGCCTGCGGCACGTCGAGATTCTCCACCGTGACGAACAGCACCCGCTCGTGCAGCACCTTGTTGTGCTTGAGGTTGTGCAGCAGCGCATTGGGCACGTAGTCGGCCTGGCCCGTCATGAAGACGGCGATCCCGGGCACGCGGAGGGTGCGCGACTGCGGCAGCCGCGCCAGGAAGGATTTCAGCGGCAGGCTGTCCTGGCGGAAGCGGGCGAAGAGCAGTTCGCGCCCGCGCCGCCAGGTCATCATCAGCGTGAAGAGCGCGACGCCGAGCACCAGCGGCACCCAGCCGCCGGCCGGCACCTTCAGCAGGTTGGCGATGAAGTAGCTGCCGTCGAGCAGCAGCATCGGCACGATGACCGCCGTGACCAGGGCGCGCGACCAGCCGAACTGCCGCCGGAAGACCAGTCCGGCCAGGCAGGAGGTGCAGAGGAAGGTGCCGGTGACGGCGATGCCGTAGGCGGCCGCGAGGCTGTCGGAATCGTGGAAGGACAGCACCAGGATGACGACGCCGACCAGCAGGGCGAAGTTGATCTGCGGGACGTAGATCTGGCCCTCCTCGGTCTCCGAGGTGTGGCAGACCACGAGCCGCGGCAGGAAGCCCATCTGCACGCATTGCCGGGCGATGGAGAAGGCGCCGGAGATCATGGCCTGGCTGGCGATGATGGTGGCGAGCGTCGCCAGCACCACCAGCGGCAGGCGGAACCATTCCGGCGCCAGCAGGAAGAAGGGGTTCTCCAGCGCCGCGCGGTCGGTCAGCAGCAGCGCGCCCTGGCCGAAGTAGTTCAGCGTCAGGCTCGGCAGCACGACCGCCAGCCAGACCCAGCGGATCGGCCGCTTGCCGAAATGGCCCATATCGGCATAGAGCGCCTCCGCCCCGGTCACCGCCAGCACCACGGAGCCCAGGGCGATGAAGGCCGCCAGCCGGTATTCCAGGCAGAAGCTGATGGCGTAGTGCGGCGAGAGGGCGATCAGCACGTGCGGCTGCTGCGCCACCTCGATCAGGCCGAGCAGGCCGAGGCTGCCGAACCACAGGGCGGTGACCGGGCCGAAGACCTTCCCGATGCTGTGCGTGCCCTTGTACTGGACCAGGAACAGGGCCAGCAGCACGCCGAGCGAGATCGGGATCACCGCGTCGGTGAAGGCGGGGGAAATGACCTTGAGCCCCTCCACCGCCGAGAGGACGGAAATGGCCGGGGTGATGATACCGTCGCCGAAGAACAGCGCCGCGCCGGCGATGCCGACCATCGCCACCAGCTTGCGGCCCCGCTCGCCGCGCGCCACCCGCTGGGCCAGCGCCATCAGCGCCAGGATGCCGCCCTCGCCCCGGTTGTCGGCGCGCAGGATCAGCAGCACGTACTTGAGCGTGACGATCAGCACCAGGGACCAGAAGATCAGGCTCAGCACGCCCAGGATCTCCCACTCCTCCAGCCCGTCGGCGGCGAAGTGGAGCAGGGAGGCGCGCAGCGCGTAGAGCGGGCTGGTGCCGATGTCGCCATAGACCACACCCAGCACGCCGAGCAGCAACGCCGGGGTCATGGGGCGGGAGGTAGGGGAGGATTCTTGCTGGGACACTGCCATCTGCGCCGATGTCGGGCGCAAGGCATAGGCTGGGCGCCCGTGGCGGCGCAAGCGCCGCCGCTCAGGCTCCCGGCGCGGCGGGGCCTGAGCGGGGCGGCGGGCTCAGTGCCCGCGCAGCACCTGGCTCAGGAAGGTCCTCAGCCGGTCGGTCTTGGGATCGTTGAACATCTGCTCCGGCACGCCCGACTCGACGATCTCGCCCCGGTCCATGAACACCACGCGGTCCGCCACCTGGCGGGCGAAGCCCATCTCGTGGGTGACGCAGATCATGGTCATGCCGGTGTCGGCCAGCATGACCATGGTGTCGAGCACCTCCTTGATCATCTCCGGATCGAGCGCCGAGGTCGGCTCGTCGAACAGCATGATCTTGGGCTTCATGCAGAGGGCGCGCGCGATCGCCACGCGCTGCTGCTGGCCGCCGGACAACTGCCCGGGATACTTGCCGGCCTGCTCCGGGATCTTCACCCGGGTCAGGTACTCCATGGCCAGCGCCTCCGCCTCCTTCTTCGGCATCCGGCGCACCCAGATGGGCGCCAGGGTGCAGTTCTCCAGGATGGTCAGGTGCGGGAACAGGTTGAAGCTCTGGAACACCATGCCGACCTCGCGGCGAATGGCATCGAGCGAGCGGAGGTCGTCGGACAGCTCGATGCCGTCGACGACGATGCGCCCCTCCTGGTGCTGCTCCAGCCGGTTGATGCAGCGGATCATGGTGGACTTGCCGGAGCCCGAGGGGCCGCAGACCACGACCCTCTCGCCCTGGGCCACGGAGAGGTTGATGTCGCGCAGCACGTGCATGGCGCCGTACCACTTGTTGACCTTGTCGAGCAGGATGGCGGGCGGCCCGTCGACGCGCGCGGCGGAGGCGACATAGGCGCCGTCGGCGGGGTCCATGGTGGCGCTCATGCGGCGTTCGCTCCCAGGTTCGGGTGGTTGTCCTGCATTAGGCCCTCCCTCAGCGGACCCGGTGGCGGTTCAGCTCCGCCTCCAGGTTCTGGCTGTAGCGGGACATGGCGAAGCAGAAGATGAAGTAGATCAGGCCGACGGTGACATAGACCTCGATGCCGAAGCCCTGCCAGGCGGGCTCGACGATCGCCGTCTTGCCGGCGGTCAGCAGATCGAAGATGCCGATGATCAGCACCAGCGAGGTGTCCTTGAAGAAGCCGATGAAGGTGTTCACCAGCGGCGGGATCACCAGGCGCAGCGCCTGGGGCAGGATGATGAAGCCGGTCTTCTGCCAGTAGGAGAGGCCGAGCGCGTCGGCCGCCTCGTACTGGCCCCGTGGCAGGGCCTGCAGCCCGCCGCGCACCACCTCCGCCAGATAGGCGGCGGCGAAGAGGATGATGGCGATCTGCGCCCGCAGCAGCTTGTCGATGTTCATCCCCTCCGGCAGGAAGAGCGGGAACATCACGCTGGCCATGAACAGCAGCGAGATCAGCGGCACGCCGCGGATCAGCTCGACATAGAGCACGCAGAGCATCTTGATCGCCGGCATGCGCGAGCGGCGGCCGAGCGCCACCAGGATCGAGAGCGGGAAGGCCAGCGCGATGCCGAAGGTGGCCAGGATCAGGGTGATCGGCAGGCCGCCCCAGCGCTCCTGCGGCACATAGGACAGGCCGAACACCCCGCCCCACATCAGCACGCCGATGACCGCCAGCGTCACCAGCCAGACCAGCGCCAGCGCCGGCCGCCAGAAGCGGCGCATGGCGGAGACGATGTAGAGGCCGATGAAGAGCAGCACACAGATGGCCGGCCGCCAGTGCTCCTCGTAGGGATAGGTGCCGAAGAGCATGAAGCGGTGCTTCTCGGTCACCACCGCCCAGCAGGCGCCGGCGCCGTTGAGCGCGCGGCAGGCCTGGGTCTGCGCCTGTCCGTTGGTGACGGGCACGGACCAGATGGCGTTGACGAAGGCCCAGTCGATGAAGCCCAGCGTCCAGCGGACGATCAGATAGGCCAGGGCCAGGGTGACGGCGGTCGAGATCCAGGAGGAGAAGAGGTTGGCCCGGGCCCAGGCGACGGGGCCCACCACCGTGATCGGCGCGCGGCGCGGCCCGACGGCGGCATCCTCCACGGGGCGGGGCGCGGTGGCTTCGGCGGCGATATCGGCCATGGCTCAGCGCTCCACCAGCGCGATACGCGCCGCGTAGCTGGCCCTCAGGCCAGCGAAGCAGGACCCCGCGTAGCTGGCCCTCAGGCCAGCGAAGCCGGACCCCGCGTAGCTGGCCCTCGGGCCAGCGAAGCAGGACCCCGCGTAGCTGGTTCTCGGGCCAGCGAAGCCGGAGGGAAAGGCAATGCGCGGGCCATGGCCTGCGAGCTTCGGCTTATCCATGGCTCAGCGCTCCACCAGCGCGATGCGCGCATTGTACCAGTTCATGAACAGGCTGATCGACAGGCTGATGGTCAGGAAGACCAGCATGATGATGGCGATGCCCTCGATCGCCTGGCCGGTCTGGTTCAGCGTCGTGTTGGCGATCGAGACGATGTCCTGGTAGCCGATGGCGACGGCCAGGGAGGAGTTCTTCGTCAGGTTCAGGTACTGGCTGGTCATCGGCGGGATGATGACGCGCAGCGCCTGCGGCAGTACGATCAGCCGCATGATGCGCCCGCGCTGGAAGCCCAGCGCCTCCGCCGCCTCCCACTGCCCCCGGGCCACCGACTGGATGCCGGCGCGCACGATCTCGGCGATGAAGGCCGCCGTGTACATGACCAGGCCGATCAGCAGGGCGAAGTATTCCGGCGTGATGGTCAGGCCGCCGGTGAAGTTGAAGCCGCGCAGCGCCGGGATGTCGCCCTGCCACGGAGCGCCGAGCACCGCCCAGATCAGCACCGGCAGACCGAGGACCAGGCCAATGGCGGCCGGCCATACCCGGCGCGGCTGCCCGTCCCGCATCTGCTTGGCCCGGGCCGAGCGGGCGTAGAAGACGGCCAGCACGACGCCGATCACCAGGCCCAGCAGCGCGAAGCTGTGCGCGTCCTGCCACTGGATCCAGGGCAGCTTCAGGCCGCGGTTGGAGAGGAACACGCCCTCGGCCGGATGCAGCGCCTGCCGCGGCGACGGCAGGCCCTGCAGGATGGCGTACCAGAACAGGAGCTGCAGCAGCAGCGGCAGGTCGCGCACCACCTCGATGTAGACGCCCGCCAGGCGGGCCAGCAGCCAGTTCTTCGAGAGCCGTGCGATGCCGATCAGCGTGCCGAGGATGGTGGCCAGGACGATGCCGACCACCGCGACCTTCAGCGTGTTCAGCACGCCGACGAGAAGCGCGCGCGCATAGGTGTTGGTGGGGCTGTAGGAGACGAGGCTCTCGGCCACGGGCAGGCCGGCCTCGCGGCCGAGGAAGCCCCAGCCGGTGGCGATGCGCCGCACCTCCAGATTGTGGTTGGTGTTGCGCACCAACCACCAGACGATGGCGACGACGATCCCGACGACCAGCACCTGCCAGATGATGGCGCGCAGCCTTTCATCGGCCCAGGAGAGACGGATTCCCTTCCTGGGCGGGGCGCGAAGCAGCCGGGGATCGGCAGCGGTGTCTGACATGCGTGAAAGCCTCGTTTTTGTTCGTCTTGCCCGCTTCTCTCGACGATCCTGACCCGCCGAGGCGTCTTCGCGCCAGTTGTTTCGGGCCGGCACGGAAGCTTGGCGGGGGCGCCCTCAGGACGCGCCCCGCCGGTCGGCCCTTAGCGGAAGGGCTGGGCGTATTGCAGGCCGCCCTGGGTCCACTGCGCGTTCGGGCCGCGCTGGATGCCGAGCGGCTTCAGATGCCGCTCGAAGACCTCGCCGTAGTTGCCGACGGCCTTGATGATGTTCACGGCCCAGAGGTTGTCCACGCCCAGCATCTGGCCGAGGCCGCCGGTCTTGCCCAGCATGCGCTGGACCTCCGGGCGCTGGTCGCTGGCGGCCACCTGCTCGACATTGGCGGCGGTGATGCCGAGCTCCTCCGCGGCCAGCAGCGCGTAATGCGTCCAGCGGACCAGGTCGGCCCAGCGCTGGTCGCCGTGGCGCACACCGACGGCCAGCGGCTCCTTGCTGATCACCTCCGGCAGGATCACGTGCTCGCCCGGGTTGGGCTGGGCGGAGCGCGTGGCGGCGAGGCCGGAGACATCGGTGGTGTAGGCGTCGCAGCGGCCGGCGACATAGGCGCTGACCAGCTCCTCCAGCCGCTCGATGATGACCGGGGTGAACTTGATGTTGCTGGCCCGCGCCCAGTCGGTCAGGTTCTGCTCGGTGGTGGTGCCGGGCTGCACGCAGACGGTGGCCCCGTCCAGCTCCTTCGCCGAGCTCACGCCCAGGCTGGCCTTCACCATGAAGCCCTGGCCGTCGTAGAAGTTGGTCGCCGGGAAATCGAGGCCGAGCGAGGTGTCGCGCGAGAGCGTCGCGGTGGTGTTGCGCGGCAGCACGTCGATCTCGCCGGACTGCAGCGCGGTGAAGCGGTTCTGCGCCGTGGTCGGCACGTAGCGGACCTTGTTGGCGTCGTTGAACAGCGCCACGGCGAGGGCGCGGCAGTATTCCACGTCGAAGCCCTGCCAGCGGCCCTGGCTGTCGGGCTGGGCGAAGCCGGCGAGGCCGGTGTTGACGCCGCAGGTCAGGCTGCCGCGCGACCTGATCGCGTCCAGCGTGGCGGCGTTCTGCGCCGGCTGCTGCGCCAGGGCGGGCAGCGCCAGGATGGTGGTCATGGCCGCCGCGCTCAGGGCGCGAAGGGTACCGAGCCGCAAGGGCTTCATTCAGACTCTCCCAGTTTATTCGCCCGCCGGCTCCTGCCGGCGATGCCTCCCGTTAGGCCTGCTTCCGGACCGCCAGGCCAGGCGGTGGTCGGGCCGCCGCGGCGGCACCCCCTCTCGCCCGTTAGCCTTGCGGGGCGGATGGTGCAATCATCCCGAACGATATCGCCATCCTGGCCAGGACCGGAGGATATCGCAGACCGCCGCCGGCGACGTCCATCCGGCATGCCCGCACGTGGCATGTCCGTGACGTAGCAATGCCCGTGCCACCGGAGGCGGCGGCGCCCGCCTTTTCGGCCGCAGAGGAGAACCGACCACCCCATGCTGTTGACCGATGCCGCCGAGACCGCGCGCCACCTCCCCTGGGACCGCCTGGACGAGGCCTTGCGGAGAATGTTCGAGACGGGATGCGACGCGCCCCTGCGGCACCGCCACGCCCTGCCGCAAAAAGAGGCAGCGGAAGGCTCCCTTCTGCTGATGCCGGCCTGGCAGGCCCACCGCTATACCGGCGTGAAGATCGTCCACGTCAATCCGGGCAATGCGCGCCAGCAGGGCGAGCGGCCGGCGCTGCAGGCGGTGCACTCGGTCTACCTGCTGTCGCATGGCGAGACCGGCCAGCCGCTCGCCATCCTGGATGGCGGCACACTGACCGACCGCCGCACCGCCGCCGCCAGCGTCCTCGCCGCCGGCTTCCTGGCGCGGCCGGACAGCCGCAGCCTGCTGCTGCTCGGCAGCGGCAAGGTGGCGCAGGCCCTGGCGGAGGCCTATGCCGCGCGCTTCCCGCTGCGCGAGATCCGCATCTGGTCGCGCCGGCCGGAGAGCGCGGCGCGTCTGGCGCGGCATCTGGCGGGGGAGGGGCTGCCGGCGAGGGTGGCGGAACGGCCCGATCCGGCCGGCGCCGACATCGTCTCCGCCGCCACGCTCTCCGCCGCGCCGCTGCTGCGCGGCGCCGAGATCGCGCCCGGCACCCATGTCGATCTGGTTGGCGCCTTCCGCCCCGACATGCGGGAGAGCGATGCCGCGCTGGTGGCCAGGGCCAGCCTCTTCGTGGACACGCGCCCCGGCGCCCTGGCCGAGGCGGGCGACGTGGTGCAGGCGATCGCCGAGGGGGCGATCGGCCCGGAGCACATCGCCGCCGATCTGTTCGAACTCTGCCGGGGGGAGCATCCGGGCCGCCGCGCGGCGGGGGAGATCACGCTGTTCAAATCGGTGGGCTGGGCGGGAGAGGACCTGGCGGCGGCGATCCTCGCCTATGAAGGCGCCGCGCCGGGAACCCCGGCGCCCTGAACGCGAAAGCGCCGGCCCCCTCGCGGAGGCCGGCGCTTCGGACCCATCGGGCCGGCCGCGGTCAGCGGCGCAGGTTCAGGCGCTCGATCAGGCTCTGGTAGCGCGCCTGGTTCTTGCGCTTCACGTAGTCCAGCAGGCCACGGCGCTGGCCGACCAGCACCAGCAGGCCACGGCGGCTGTGGAAATCCTTCGGGTGGGTCTTCAGGTGCTCGGTCAGCGAGGAGATCCGCTCGGAGAGCAGGGCGACCTGCACCTCGGGGCTGCCCGTATCGCCTTCCTTGGTGGCGTACTGCTTGATGATCTCGGCGCGACGCTCGGCGGTCACAGTCGACATCGGCTCTTGCCTTTCAGTTCGCCGGCTCGTCCGCTTCGGGCGCGACCGGCAGGAGGGTCTTCTCGCCCGGGCCGAGCCACCGCTCCGGCTTGGCGAGGCCGGAGTCCAGGCGCACGAGTCCCTTCAGGCGCTCCCCCGCCATGGCCCGCGCGAGGCCCCCATCGGGGCTGGCGTCCTCGGGTATCCGCCCCATCAGCTCGACCAGTGAAATGGCCTGACCGAAGGAGAGGCGTGCGATCTCCGCTTCCGTGAGGGCCAGAGCCGGGATGTCGGCCAGCGCGGTCGTCACGGGGAGCAGCAGATCCGGGGAAGGAGGCGGGGTATCCTCCGCGCCGCAGAGTTTGTCCAGCGGAATCGCATCCTCCTCGAGGAAGGGCCCGACCCGCATCCGGCGCAGCGTCGCGATATGCCCGACGCTGCCCGCCGCGCGGGCGATGTCGCGCGCCAGGCTGCGCATGTAGACACCCTTGCCCGACTGCACGGTGAACACCGCCGTGTCGGCGTCGGGGCGGGATTCCAGCTCGAAGCGATCCACCCGCGCAGGCCGCGCGGCCATCTCCGGCACCTGCCCGTCGCGCGCCAGGTCGTAGGCGCGCACGCCGTTGATCTTCAGCGCCGAGAAGATCGGCGGCACCTGCATGATCTCGCCGATGAAGGCGGGCAGGGCGGCGCGGATCTGCTCGTCCGTCGGCCGGGCCTCGCTCGTCTCGATGACCTGGCCCTCGGCGTCGTCGGTGTCGCGCGCCTCGCCGAAGCGCAGCGTGAAGCGGTAGGTCTTGGTGCCGTCCATGACGTAGGGCACCATCTTCGTGGCGGCGCCGAAGGCGATGGGCAGCACGCCGGTCGCCAGCGGGTCCAGCGTGCCGCCATGCCCGACCTTCTGCGCCTGGAAGGCCCGCTTCAGCTTGTTCACCACATCCGTCGAGCCGATGCCGGAGGGCTTGTCGACGATCAGCCAGCCATCCATCGGGCGGCCGCGCGGGCGGCTGTTCGGCTTGCGGTAGGGGCGGGACATGGCTCTTTTCACTGCGGAAGGGGGAAGCGCCCGCGCCGGATCGGGATGCGCGGCGTGCCGGAAACCCGGTCCCGGGCGCGAAGGTGCGGGGGGATACACCTCCCGCCGGGCCGATGCAATCATCGCACGGGGCGTGGCATCCCCCGGCGCCCCTGACGCGGACCGCCCGGCCCGCGCTCAGGCCGGCGGCAGGGGCCGCGGCCGCCCCGTCGCGTCCAGCGCCACGAAGGTGAAGACCGCTTCGGTGACGCGGTTGGCGTGCTCGCCCTCGCGCTCGCGGCGCCAGGCCTCGACGCGGATCTTCATCGAGCTGCGCCCGGTCGAGAGAATCTCGGCATAGAGACTGACCTCGTCGCCGACCCGCACCGGGGAATGGAAGGTGATGGCCTCCACCGCCACGGTGGCGCAGCGGCCGCGGGCCCGGCGCGCGGCGGCATTGCCGGCGGCGAGATCCATCTGCGCCATCAGCCAGCCGCCGAAGATATCCCCGGCGGGGTTGGTGTCCGCCGGCATGGCGATGGTGCGGATCATCGGCGCGCCCTCGGGCGGCGCCGTCTCAGGGGTGTTCAAGAGGGTCGCGTCCTTACCGCTCGTCCTCCCGCGGCGGAGCCTGCTCTCCCGCCGGGCGGGGCTGGAGGTCCTGCTGCACCTCGGGGCGGCGCATCACCGCGTCGATCTTCATCGCATAATCCAGCGCCGTGTCGGGCTGAAAATGCATCTCGGGCGCGAACTTCAGCCGCACGGCGCGGGCGACCTGGGTGCGCAGGAAGGGCTGCACGCGCTTCAGCGCCTTCAGCTCCTCGGGCGTCACCGCCCGGCCGAGCGCGGCGACGAAGCAGGTCATGTGCTTGAGATCGGGCGAGGCGCGCACCTCGGTCACGGTGATATGGCGGCCGTCCAGGTCGGGATCGTGCAGCTCGCCGCGCAGGAAGACGGCGGAGAGGGCATGCCGCACCTCCTCCGCGACGCGGAGCATGCGCTGGCTGGGGGCGCCGGGGGTGGCGGTCTTCTTGGGCATGGGGCCTCACGAACAACAGAAGCGGACGGCAATGGAAAAGGCCGGGGGCGGACCCCCGGCCTTGCTTCCGGCCGGAAGCCGGAGAGGCGGCGCGGGGCGCGGGGCGGCCCCCCCCCCCCCCCCCCCCCCGGCGGGGGGG